>JAUYSF010000045.1 GCA_030696435.1 Desulfoprunum sp.
TCGGTCAGTTCCAACTCGACCAAAAGATTCTCCACCACCTGCATCTGTTCACGGAAGGCCGGATTGGCCAGATCGATGACATGGACCAGCAAGTCAGCCTCCTGCAGTTCTTCCAGGGTGGCCTTGAAAGCCTGGAGCAGGGCTTCCGGTAGATTTCTGATGAATCCCACCGTGTCCGTGATAATGACCTCCATCTCCGTTGGAAACCGCAGTCTGCGGCTCGTCGGGTCAAGGGTGGCAAAGAGCTTGTCTTCGGCCACGATATCACTCCCCGTCAGGGTATTAAGCAGCGTCGACTTGCCGGCATTGGTATAGCCAACCAGTGACAGCACCGGCAGATCCTTCTTTCGGCGCTTCGACCTCCGACGATATCGCTCTCGGCTGACCTCCTTCAGTTCTCCCGCAAGTCTCGTGAGTCGGTCATTTATCCGCCGGCGATCGATCTCCAGCTTGGTCTCGCCCGGCCCCCTCGCACCAATGCCGCCGGTCAGACGGGACAGGGCATCGTCACGGGAAGAGAGGCGCGGCAGCATATACTTGAGCTGGGCCATCTCCACCTGCAGTTTGCCTTCCCGACTCATGGCCCGATGGGCAAAGATATCAAGGATGAGTTGCGTGCGGTCAATGACCCTGAGATCGGTAAAGTCGGTGATTGATCTGATCTGGGAGGGGTTGAGTTCCTGATTGAAGATGAGCAGATTGGCATCGAGCTGCAGTGCCCTGATCATGATCTCGGCCAGCTTACCTCTGCCGAGAATCAGCCGGGGATTGACCTTGCGCAGACGCTGCAGGACGGTATCGAGGACCGCCACGTTATCGGAACCGGCCAGTTCCACCAGCTCCGCCAGGGATTCTTCAGCAAGGAGTTTCGGTTCGGTGCTGACACTGACCAGGATGGCCCGATCCTTCTGCCGCTCAACCTGTTTCAGGCTTTGGCCCCTGGAAAACTCCCCTTCCAAGGCGGTGATGAGATCCTCAAAGGATTCTGTCTGGCCTGCCGGGTGAACGGGGGTGAGATACGCCCAGCCTTGGCCCGTGCTGTTGTCGGGCAGGAGATGCACGGAATACAGGCGTTCGGGTAGACCATCGGCCGTGATCTTCAGAACAGAAAGGAGATCGAGGCGAAGAAAGAGCAGGTCCATCAGGTCCTCGTCGGAGATATCCTCCCCACTGGGATGGGTGTGGACAAGGCGCAGGCCCCGGAGCCGTCCACCTGAGGTGCGAATGGCGTTCAGTTGCGGGATCATGATACCGGAAAAAGTCCCGACAATGATGCTCTCAATCTGTCCCGAACGATGGATAAGAAGGCCGATCTGCCTGTTGAGCTCAAGAGACAGTTCGCAGACTGCCCTGGCGATCTCGGGCGTCACGATCAGATCGCGCTGGACCTTTTTGCTAGCCAGACGCTCCAGTATTTTGAGCTGGTTCTTTTTCAGACCTGCGAGATTTCCGGTTACATTTCCTATGGCGTGGTCTCCTTTTTCGGTGTGGTCAAGGCCTGCGGCAAAAGATCTGCAGAGGCGCCTTCTCTTTTACAGATACTGTCCTTTGTATACTTCTGCCAGAACTTCCCATCCCGGCCATCATGGCAGCCGGCGCAGATCCCCACCCGTAATATCCGGTGCAGCTCCTCAGCGTTAAAAGGCCGCAGATCGGGACGCGAACCGTGCTGGAGCGGGGTGCCGTCAATGGTGACAAAGGCGTCGAAGGGCACGGTGCGACCAGCTGCGGTATCCACCCCTTGATCCAGGCCGTTAAAAACAAGTTTGCCGGCCTGCACCGAGATCGTCCCTTCGCCGAGGCCAATCACTTTAGGAGAGGCATGACAGTCCAGACAACTTCGACCTTTGGCCTGAGTGGTATGGGGATTGATGGCCGCCATGGTAAAGCGGTTAAAGGCTTTCTCGACCTTGCCGCCTTTATCAACCAGGGTCACGATGTCCTGACAACCGGGGGTGACGATGACCACCTCGTCCCGCCAGACCGCCAGCATCGGCCTCTCGTAACGAATATAGGACCTGCCCTCTTCCCATAAGCCTTCCGTCTCTTGCAGGGAGAGTTTGTCGAGATGTTTACCTGAAGCATCCCGTTTGGCATGACAGCCGTAGCATTGCGGCACCCAGGTGGAATGGCAGGCCTCACACCCCACCCGCTTGTGACCGGCGAAATTGCAGACCCCTTGGTGAAGAGGCTTAAGAGGATGCTGCCTGCCATCGATCTTGCCCTTTAACCGCCAATCCGCACCGACCTTTTCAAGGTTATTGAGTGCATTGCCCTTACGGGTTTTTGTGGGTTGTTCGGCATGGCAGACCTGGCAGGATATCTCCAGCTGGTCTTCATAATGGGCATAACTCGTGCCGTCTCCCATTATCTCATTGCGGGTATGACAGTCTATGCACTCCATGCCTTTGGCATGATGGATATCATCGGCGATCTCAAGATAGAAGCGGGCACCGGGGAGTTGTTTTTTGGTCAGTCCACCTTTTTCATAGGGGGTGCCGTAGCCCTCAGACTCAAAAAGCCCCATATACGACAGACCGATCCGCCCTGAGCGATTATGGCACCTGATGCAATTGGCACTTGGAATTCCGGCCTTGATCAGGGGATGCGGTTTCTTCTTGCCGGCATCGGCCTTTTCCTGCTGGCCGTCCCCGGCAAAGCGGATATCCCTGACGACAGCGCCCGCGACCGGCACAAAATGGCAGGCCGAACAGCCACCCCCTTTCTCGTTGAAAAAGGCCGGGACACCCGGCATATCGTTTTTCTGTTTCCAGAGATGACAGGTCGCGCAGAGCTTGCGGTAATAATCGAGGGCGAGGGAGGTCTGTCCAGACGCCAGGAGCTGCTCTACAGTCAGACTGGTATCCTGTTGTTTCGACTCGCCCCAGTAGTACAGCAACGTGCCGAGGATCCCACGATTGGTGGCCATCAGCGAATTCTTGACCTTGTGGGCATCCTTCGGATGACAACCCTCGACGGAGCAGGTCTTTTCAACATGTCTGAGATCGCCGGGATTGAGGACCATTCCCTTGTGGGCTGCGGCCTCGCTTATGGCCAGGGGATTGCCGAGATGGCAGGGAGCGCAGCCGATTACCGCCGGATCATGGGCCTTGTCCAGCTTGACATCCTGGTGGCAGGAAAGGCACATGTCAACCGTGCCGGCCGTCGTCAGAGAGAGCTGCTTCGGACGTTTGAGCCGAGTCTCGTTGAATATGAGCCAGGTGACGGCAAGAAGGATAAGCACAGCGGCCAGGGCCTGCAGGATGAGCCTCCGTTTACCCTTTTTTTCGCTTCCCGTCATGCGCTCCCCTTTAGTCACGATAGTTCTGGACGTTCGGATAGCGCCGACCGTAGCCAAAGGCCTTACTGGTCACCTTGAGGCCCATGGGCGCCTGCTTTCTCTTATACTCGTTGATCCTGATCCGGCGCAGAATATCGCGCACAACAGTCTCGTCAAAGCCCTGGGCCGCAATGTCCTGCAGGCTCAACCCTTTTTCCAGGTGCAGCTCAAGGATTTGATCAAGAATTTCATAGGCTGGCAGATCATCCTGGTCATGCTGATCTGGCTTGAGTTCGGCCGTAGGTGCCCTGGTAATGGTCCGTTGCGGAATGATCTCCCTGTTTCGGTTGACATAACGGGCGAGCCCATAGACCAGCTGTTTCGGGACATCCGAGATAACCGCCAGGCCCCCGCTCATATCTCCATAGAGGGTGCAATAGCCTACCGCCATCTCGCTTTTGTTGCCCGTAGTGAGGAGCAAATGACCAAATTTGTTGGAGAGGGCCATGAGCAGGTTACCGCGGATTCTGGCCTGCAGGTTCTGCTCGGTGAGATCATCCGGTCGGTCGGCAAAGTGTGGGGCCAGGGTTTGCCGGAAACCGTCGAACAGATCTTTGATCGGTATGACCGTGAAGGAGCATGCCAGGTTGGCGGCGAGTGTGCGGGCATCCATCAGGGATTCCTCGGCACTGTAGACCGAAGGCATGGCCACTCCCAAAACATTTTCAGCGCCCAGGGCCTCAACGGCAATGGCAGCGGTCAGGGCCGAATCAATCCCACCGGAGAGCCCGAGGACCGCCGAGGTAAAACCACATTTACCGACATAGTCCCGCACCCCCATTACCAGACCATCATAGACCGAGGCTAATTCATCGACTTCCGCCGGGGCATGCATCTCTCCCTGCCAGTCGTCCGTATCAATCACCAGCAGATCTTCGGCAAAACCGAGGGCCTGAGCGACTGTTTCCCCCGCCCTGTTTAAGAGATGACTGCGCCCGTCGAAGAGCAGGGAATCCTGACCGCCAACCTGGTTGGCCCAGAGAAAAGGCACGCTAAAGGTCCTGGAGATGGCACTGAAAACAGCTTTTCTCGTCTTTTCCTTGCCGCGTTGAAAAGGAGAGGCCGAGATATTAATGAGGGCATCGATCTTTCTAGCGGACAGCTGCGCGGCAGCAAAGAGTTCATCAACCGGGGCCACGGCATATTCGCCGATCTCCTGGTGCCAGACGTCCTCACAGATAGTCACCCCGAAGGTCAGGCCGCCTACTTCATACAAACCGGGAGGTGGCCCCGGTTCAAAATAGCGCGTCTCGTCAAAGACATCATAGGCGGGCAATAGCTGTTTACGGGCCCGGAAGATGATCGCACCACCCCTTGCTACCACCGCTGAATTGTACAGCGGCTTACCCTTATCGCCGTGGCGCTGTTCGATACAGCCGAAAAGCACATCGATATCGGGAAGTTCAGCGACCAGACGCGCCACAGCCCGGTCATGATCAGCAAGAAAGGAGCGACGCTCCAGAAGGTCCTGAGGGGGGTATCCGGAGACCGCCAGTTCAGGAAAAATGACCAGATTGCAGCCCATGGCACGGGCCTCATCCGCCCTTTCCCGGATCTTTCGGCAATTGGTCTGAAAATCACCGATAATGGGGTTGATCTGAACTAGGCCTATCTTCACATTGCGCTCCTGTACGTCGATCAACATCTCATCTGTCCTGCCTCAACAGGGCAGAAAGCAGCCACATTCCGGTCAAAATTCCCCTTCCGGAGGACCACGACTCCTGCACGATTTCTCTCAACCTTTACCGTTTTTTGCCGACTTTTTCCGCTGATATTTCTGAACCGCCTGATTATGCTCGTCGAGGGTCCGGGAAAACTGGTGTGTCCCGTCATTTTTGCCGACAAAAAATAGATAGTCGGTTCGGGCCGGCTGCAAGGCTGCCTGCAGTGCCTCCCTGCCGGGGTTGCTGATCGGTCCGGCGGGCAGACCGGTGATGGTATAGGTGTTGTACTTCGTGGGGGTCTGCAGATCCTTGCGGGTGATGTTGCCGGAAAATCCCTCGATGCCGTAGATCACTGTCGGGTCGGACTGCAGGCGCATGCCCTTTTTCAGGCGGTTGTAGAAGACCCCGGCGACCACCGGTCGTTCGTCGGATTGGCCCGTCTCTTTTTCGACCATTGAGGCAAGAATGACCACATCATGCAATGAGGTCGAATTGCCGGGAAGGAGGGCAACCTCTTGCCAGACCTCTTTGAAGCGTTTGGTCATGAGTCTGATGAGTTCTTCCTCGCCATGGATGTCCCGGGTGAGATGGTAGGTATCGGGAAAGAGATAGCCCTCAAGGCTTTTCAATTCACCAAAGCCGAGACCGGCAATAAAATCTCTGTCGTTGGCCAGTCGTGCAAATCTCTCTTCATCACACCAGCCGCCTTCGCCAAAGATCCTGCCAATCTCCCTGGCACTCAGGCCTTCCGGTATGGTAACGGCATGTTGGACCGGTTTGGCCCTGGCCAGGAGTCGGATGACCTCCAAAGGACTTCTGCCGGTGGCAATCTTGAACTCACCTGCCCGCAATTGCCCGGCATAACCGAATATTTTCGCCAGCACGGCAAAACGGATATCTTCACGAACCACCCCGGCCTCAGCCAGGATCGTGCCAATACCCCTGATGGATGTACCTTGAGGGAATTCGACAATCACAGATTTGTTCGCCGTTTCAGGTCCGGGCACCAGGCCATACATCGCCAGCCAGCCGATCGAGAGCGCAAGACAGCCACACAAAAAAAGGGCAGCCCAGCGGGCCACCCTTTTGGACGAAAAGAGAGAAGTATTCAAATTTTCTTCATTCCTATCATTTACTACAACAACATACCGTATTTATTCTGCTTTAACCACTGCATGGACCTTGCCGGGCTTGCCGAAAGCGATACGGACCACCTCATCCATATCCTTGACCGGAAAAAATTGCATCTTATCCCTGATATCTTGGGGAATCTCAACAAGATCCTTCTTGTTCAACTCGGGAATGATCACCTTGTCGAGATCGGCCCGCAACGCCGCCAGGGCCTTCTCCTTCAGGCCGCCAATCGGCAGGACACGTCCTCTCAGGGTGACCTCACCGGTCATCGCCAGACGAGGAATCACCTTTTTCCCGGTAATGGCCGAGTAGAGCGCGGTGGCCATAGTGATACCGGCCGACGGCCCATCCTTGGGAATAGCCCCGGCGGGAACATGGAGATGGATATCCACCTTATCAAAATAGTCCTCGGCCACGGCCATTTCCACAGAACGGCTGCGGCAATAGGTCAGCGCAGCCTGGGCCGACTCCTTCATCACATCACCGAGCTGGCCGGTGAGGATGAGCTTGCCCTTGCCCGGCATGAGGTTTACCTCAATCTGCAAGATCTCACCGCCGACCTCGGTCCAGGCCAGACCGGTAACGAGCCCCGGCTGGTCGAGTTTTTCCAGCTCCGACTCCGGAATATTCTTCGGCGGTCCGAGATAGCGATCAAGGGTGGTGGAGTTGATGGTATAGGGCCCCTTGCCGCCTTCGGCGATCTTGCGGGCGATCTTGCGGCAGACCTTACCTATCTCGCGCTCAAGATTACGCAATCCGGCCTCGTAGGTATAGTGGCTGACAATATATTCCAGGGTTTCATCGGTCAGCCGGATATGGCTGGCCTTTATGCCATTTTCTTTAATCTGGCGCGGCAGTAGGTATTTCCGAGCAATGACGATCTTCTCTTCCAAGGTATAGCCGGAAAGACGGATGACCTCCATCCGGTCTTTCAGCGGCCCCGGAATGGTGTCGGTCATATTGGCCGTGGTGATGAACATGACCTTCGACAGATCAAGCGGCAGGTTGAGATAATGATCGGAAAACTCGAAATTCTGCTCCGGATCAAGGACCTCAAGCAGGGCTGAGGAAGGATCACCACGATAATCCGAGCCGATCTTGTCGATCTCATCCATCATGAAAATCGGGTTGTTGGACTCAACGGTCTTCAGCCCCTGGACAATCCGCCCCGGCATCGCCCCGATATAGGTACGACGATGACCGCGGATCTCCGCCTCATCGCGCAGACCGCCAAGCGATATGCGATGGAACTTGCGGCCCATGGCCCTGGCAATCGACTGGCCAAGCGAGGTCTTGCCGACACCCGGCGGCCCGACAAAGCACAGAATCGGCCCTTTGGTAGAGCTGTTGAGCTTTCTGACGGCAAGATATTCAAGAATGCGCTCCTTGACCTTCTCAAGCCCGTAATGGTCATCGTCGAGAACCTGTTTGGCTTCCTTGAGATCGAGCTTGTCGGTGGTGCCTTTTTTCCAAGGAACATCAATGATCCAATCAATATAGGTCCTGATGATGGTGGCTTCGGAGGAGTCCGGATGCATCATCTCCATACGGCTGAGCTGTTTTTTGGCCTCCTTGCGCACATCCTTGGGCATCTTGGTCTTCTTCAGCTTTTTCTCAAGATCTTCGATTTCCTGGATTCGCTCATCGGTGTCGCCCAGTTCTTTCTGCAGGGCATGAAGCTGTTCCCGTAGAAAATACTCACGCTGGGATTTACTCATCTCTTCCTTGGCGTCGTTCTGGATCTTGGCTTGGACAGTTGAGACCTCAAGCTCCTTAGACAGCAGATCGTTGACCAGTTTGAGACGTTTGACCGGATCGGTTTCCTCAAGAATGGACTGAGATTCAACAATCTTCAGCCGCAGATTAGAGCCCACCAGATCAGCCAACCTGCCCGGCTCCTCGATATTGTTGATGATCATCATCAAATCGGCCGAGAGGATACCGCGCAGAGACATGATCTTTTCGGTCTGCTCGCGCACGGTCCGCATCAGGGCCTCGACCTCGACGGTGATCTCCTTGATCTCGATTTCCTCAATAACCTCTACCGTCACCTGGTAGGAAGGCTCGGTCCGGACATAATCCTTGATCTTGGCCTTCGACATGGCCTGCACCAGCACCTTCAGTCTGCCATCCGGCAGCTTCAGGGTGCGCATGACCATACAGACCATGCCGATATTGTAGAGATCATCGGCCTTGGGATTGTCTTTTGTGGCATCCTTCTGGGTCACCAACATCAGCAACTTGTTCGATCCCAGTGCCTCATTGACAGCCTCTACAGAGCCGGGACGACCGACAAAAAGAGGAATTATCATATAATTGAAGATCACCACATCTCGCACTGCCATCATCGGCAGTACCTCGGGGATCTCCATCTCTTCATTGTTGGAAAAATCGTCCATGCCAATGCTTAACGAATCATTAAATTCCACACACACCTCCGACAAGACCGGCCAGCAGTCTCGATTTCGTATCAGCCCATCCTATGATGAAGAAAAAAACGTCTCATCCCGCTCTCTTCACTTCTTCCCTTTCTTTATTGTACTCAAAACTAATAATTAAGCAAAAAACCTCGGAAAAACTAAACACGACACGGCATGAAGTCAAGACGGCTTTCGTCCCCCACCGCTTCCCGCCTGTTTTTTCTTGAACTCTCAGTGGTTTTCCACCATAGTAAGCGAATTCCAGGGTAGCACCCTCTTATTGCAAGTCCGCCGCACATTATGGAGAAATTATGCTTTCCGCCAGCTCTTTTTTTGATCTTTCCTCATTCCAGCACGCGAAACTCTTTACCGAGGGAGACTCTGTCTGGACCGCCCTCGACCGTCTCAACGACTACATGGCCGACTACAGCTACCCTTCTCTACAATCGCCCTTGCTGCCTGACGGTGTACCGCTGCCGACCACCGTCGTTTTACACGAAGGAAAAATTCTCGATGCCGCCATTCTGGAAATCCAGTATGGCGATACCACGAAGGGAGGCCTACTGGTCAGCCTGAACGGTGAGATCCTGGCAGGGGCATCAGTCATCATGGCGGGGGCAGTGCTGCTTGGCCGGAGAATAGAAGTAGGCAGAGGAGTTTTGATTGAAAGCGGATCCCTGATCAAATCACCGACCATCATCGGTGAGATGAGTGAGGTTCGGCACGGAGCCTATCTGCGGGGCTGCTGCCTGGCCGGCAAGAGGTGCATTCTCGGACACACGACGGAAATCAAACACACTATCTTTCTCAATGACGCCAAAGCCGGGCATTTTGCCTATCTGGGCGACTCGATCCTCGGCACCAACACCAACCTCGGGGCCGGTACTAAATTTGCCAATCTCAGATTTCTGCCGGGTAATGTCTCCATCCGGGTTAACGGCAAACGCATTGATACCGGACGCCGAAAATTCGGGGCCATCCTTGGAGACAACACCCAGACCGGCTGCAATTCGGTGACTAATCCCGGCACACTCTTCGGCAAAAACTGCATCCTGATGCCCAACACCACAGCCCCATCAGGTTACCATCCGGATGGGACATTGCTCTCCTGAAAGAAGGTCAACGCAGGCCTGGCCAATCACTCATCCAGCAGATCGATCTTCATAATCCGGTCACCGGCCTGCAGCGCCTGACCTGTTTTGGCGGAAATAGCGTTCACCACCCCCGCCACCTCGGCCACCAGAGGCGTCTGCATCTTCATGGCCTCGATGACGGCCAGCTGAAATCCCACCTCGACCTCCTGCCCTATCTCTACATGGATTGCACAGAGGGTTCCGGCAAACGGGCCCCGAATATCCCCTGTTTTGCCGAGCTCGCTGATTTCTTCTTTGGAGAGTTTGACAGCTGCCTGAGCACCTTTCTGCTCATCAGGCTCAAAGAGATACATGCGCTGATCGTGGTCCACGTTCACATAGATGGTGGTTTCCCCCAACTCGGTTTTCTGGATGGGACCGATCTCGATCACATGTTCCTTGCCGGCATGATCCTTGAAAGTCAGTCTTTCGCCAAGCGAGAACCCGCCCTGCCGGAAGAAGATGGAGGGTGGCAGAACATAGGCCTTGCCGAAATCCTGGGCAAACAGAAAGAAATCGACGGCATCATTGGGATGCTGCAGGAAAAGAACGAGCTGCTGCTCTGTCGGTTCGGCTCCTAGCCGTTTGGCCAGGACTGAACGTTCCTGTTCGATATCCACATTATGGGTCTTGGCCACCCCTTCTTCCTCCTCCAGGACCTTCTTCCAGTCCGGCCCGAGGGCCTTTTTGTAGATCCAGTCGGCAGGTTTGTAAAACGGAAAAGGACCGTATTTGCCGAGGAGGAGATTCTTCAGATCGCCGGAAGGATTGCCATAGCGCTCGCCTTCCAGGACATTGGCAACCGCAGTTGTCCAGAGAATCTGGGAGCCAGGGGTCACACTCCAGTAATTCCCCAGATCCTTCTGCACCCGCGGCAACTCTTTATGGAGGATATCGGCCATCTTGTCGAGAAAACCGCCTTTTGCGGCCTGCTCAAGACTTGAGCCCATGGCCCCGCCGGGCAATTTATGGATCTGCACCGTTGGCTGGAAACCCTTGATCTGTGATTCAAACTGGGCGTAGTGTTTGCGTTGATCCCGAATGGTGTCCGAGGTCTCAATGACAGCGTCTTCATTGATGCCGATGGCGGTCTTGCCGTAGTCCTTCATCGTCTGGATGACGGTTAGGACCGGTGGAGGACCGTAAAAACCGGTGAAAGCATGGTCTGAGGCATCAACAATGGTCGCCCCGTTCAGGATCGCTTCAGTTATCCTGCCAATGTCGTTACCATCGGTGTTATGACCGTGATAATGAATGATTATCTCCGGATAGGCCTGTTTAATGGCATTGACCAGCTCACCAATTCGCTTGGGTGTCCCCAATCCGCCATGATTCTTGATACAGAGGATGATATCCTTGCCGGTCACGGCCAATATCTCACCGACTTTTTTGACATAATAGGCATCGGTATGCTCGGGACCGGTCGAGAAGCAGATACACGGTTCGTTGATCTTACCAGCCAGGGCGACTTCCTCGAAAACGGCCTGCATATTGGGCACATAATTGAGAAAATCAAAGGTCCGCCAGACATCGACGTATTTGGCAAACTCTCTGACGGTCAAGCGAATGACATTCTGGGGATAGGGCCGATAACCAAAGAGATTGGTGCCGCGGCACAGGGTCTGAAACATGGTCTTCGGCATCTGTTTGCGCAGCAGCTCCAGTTTCAAAAAAGGATCCACCTGTTTGCGCAGCATATCAACGTGAATCGAGGCCCCGCCGGTGATCTCTAAAGAGAAGTAGCCGGTCGCCTCACGCCCCTTGGCAGCCATAAGATCGGTATGCAGGAGGATGCGATTTTTATAGTCGGACTGGGAGAGATCCCGCGCCGTATTGGTGATGTAGTAGCCATCGGCCCGGCGCAGGGTATCAAGCGCCTCGGCTGAGCCTGTATTCTGAGTAATTCTGGTCATATCGTTATCCGTAGATGAATGCTTGTCAGGGGGCGGAGAGTACAGCGGAATTTTACGGCAACAGACTTATTTGGCATATCTGTTTTCGCCCCGGTAATGTATTTCCGCGATTAATCGCGCCAGCTTGTTGACCTCGGAGTTATCTTCCTTGTATTTAAACAGGTTCTCGTGGGTTTCGAGGTACGAGGTGTCAAACATGCCGTTCTGAAAATCGGCATCTTCCACCAGATTGAGATAGAATGGAATCGTGGTCTTGGGGCCGGTGATAACATAGTTGGTGAGGCAGCGGCGCAGGCGATCAACCGTCTCCTTCCATGACCAGCCGAAAACCGTCAGCTTGACAAGAAGAGAATCGTAGACCTCGGGAATGGTGAACCCCTGGTAACAGAAACCGTCAAGGCGCACCCCGTAGCCACCGGGCGAGCGATAGACCGAGATCGTTTTGCCGCCCTCCGGCATGAAATTATTCTGCGGGTCCTCGGCATTGATGCGCATTTCAATAGCATGGCCTCGGATCTGCACATCATCCTGGCAAAAATCGAGATCCTCTCCCATGGCCAAATTGATCTGACTGCGGACGATATCAATCCCCGTGATCATCTCCGTGACGGTATGTTCGACCTGGAGGCGGGTATTGATCTCCATGAAATAATATTTGTCATCGCTATCAAGCAGAAATTCGACAGTGCCCGCATTAAAATAACCGGCCGCCTTGGCCGCTGTAACCGCGGTGCGGCAGATTTCCTCGCGCAGCTCCGGTTTGACCTGAAAGGCCGGTGCAATCTCCACGAGCTTTTGGTTGCGGCGCTGGATCGAACAGTCGCGGGTGCCGAGATGGACGGTATTGCCGGATTTGTCGGCCAGGATCTGCACCTCGACATGCCGGGGCCTGAGCACCACCTTTTCCAAATAGACCGAATCGTCATTGAAGGCGGCCTTGGCCTCGGAACGGGCGATCGGATACTGTTCCTGCATTTCCAGGGCATTTTCAATACGGCGGATGCCCCTGCCGCCACCACCGGA
>JAUYSF010000039.1 GCA_030696435.1 Desulfoprunum sp.
CAAGAGGTTCTTTCTGGGAGAGCTTTACATAGAGATAATTTTTTCCTAAATACGGCCTGCCATATCCTTGATTTCCGAGTTTTTCGACTTCATCCAAGGCATCTTGATTGCCTGAAAACTGCCACTGTTCTGCCGCTGCACCAACCTTCTGGAAAAAAAGATCCATCTCTTCTTCAGTGTATCCGCCACCATTATGATAATACTCAACGATTGAGGTGAGATCCCATGACGTCAGGTGGCGGATTCCGGCAAGAAAGGAAGTGGCATCAGCCACTTCCTGCATTTTCCGTCCGTCTGCCAGAATGACGGTTCTTTCAAGATCCCTGAAGTAGGCGACCTCGCCATGTATTTCAAAATTAGTGGTGAGGTTGCGGGAAAAATCAAAGCCGTACCGGGAAGTCCGGCTGCTGCCGGTGTAGGCGATAAAATCAAGATCGGTATCGAGATAGAGAAGATAGAGTTTTGCGGCCAGATTGACATTGTCATCAGCGCCGAAATCCTCGTTGATATCCCCTTCAACCGGCAGAACGACGGTGGTAAGAGCGATATTCTGCAGATCCCCGGAAAAGCTCTTGATGAACTCAGTTTCGGCTGTCACATAGCCTTCCAGGGCGTCGTCAGGATTATTGGGGTCCTTCATTCTGTTGAGAAAACCAACAGGATTCCAGGCATACCCCTTACCCCACTTGTAGGATTTTTTACCAAGGCTCGCAGCAAACCACGAAGATGGATTGATGGTGGCATATCCTTCAAAGAGATCAACACTATCGGCTGAACCGAGATCATCCTGCTGTGCCACAGCCTGCGCCAGCAGATTCAGTCGGGTTATGCCTTTTGTATATGACCCTTCGAGTTGCAGGGTGCCCGTAAGTTTATCCTGGGTGGACTCCGAGGAATCACCGAGATTCAGAAAGGTAAAAGCCCCGTCATCCCGGATAGCTAAATGTTCCCAGGAGATCTCAGCAAAACCACGCAAGTCGTAGTCTTTTTTTTCGAACTCCTCTACCTCCAGACTGAAGTCATCGGCGGCGGGACTCTGGATCGGGATGCCACCGATGAGCATGAAAAGTCCCAGAAAAGGGATGAATGATCTAACGAAGTTTCTGTACTCAGCGGAGTTCATCGACTTTTGGCAGGTAGTTGAGAGTGAAAACCTCATCAGCGAAGGCCTTTTCCTTAATTTTTGCAAAGATCATCACCGACTTATAACCCTTATACAGGGGGCTATCAGTTTCGAGGACGGAAGGGCGCAGTATCCCGTTACCAAAATCCTCAATTTTGCCGTATTTCAGGGTCTTGATCAGCATCCCGCTTGAAGCATAGCATTCGATGACGGTGGGCAGCATGGTCTTCTTGTCGACCACCATTTTCAGGCTGTCATAGGCCACAGAGGCACTGTTGGCTTTCAAATCAAGAAGATACCTGTCGGCCTGTTCTTCGATTTTTGGCACGGTATATTCGACGCTGAAATCGAGATTGAGAATATCGGCATTATTGAAAACTCCGCCGATGACTGATTGCAGGCTGGTTATCCTGATGGGTTTGCCGACATTTGGGATATAGAGCCACATATTTTCGCCAAGTCGCAAGGTTGAACGTCCCTTCTCGCTGGCAGGGGATATAAAAAGGGCGACCATTTTGTCCTGGTCTTTTTTTACGGTATACAGGACATATTCCTTCGTCTTGCCGTCTGGTTCGATGTTGATCAGTTTGCGGTACATTTCATAGGATTCCGGCTGCATTTTCCGGTCGACCTGTTTGAGAAGAGCTGCCCCGTCCAATGCCAAGGCAGTTCCTGCCATAGCGAAGATAACAAGACAGCAGGCAATACAAATGGAAGAGATCTTTTTCATGCTCTTTTCTCCTATACATGCCGCAAGGCGGTTATGGGGTCCATCTTAGCTGCCTTCCAGGCTGGCTGCAGACTGCCGAGGACAGCGATAAAGATGACGATGAGGGCGATGGAGATGATATCACTAGGGTTAAGAGTCGGGTTGAGGATCAACCCCTGTTGCTGGCCAAAATCAAAGCTAATTTTAGCCGCCTTCAAGGCTGCTATGCTCACCAGGCTGATGATGACACCGAGAGCTGTACCCAAGATCCCGAGAAGAAGTCCTTCGGTGAGAAAAAGCAGGAGGATTTTGCCCGGTCCGGTCCCCATGGCGGCAATGGTCCCGATCTCATTGATCCGTTCATAGACCGCCATGACCATAACATTCATGATGCTGACCAGGACAATGGCTACCAGCATGATTTTGATAAATAAGGTCATCAAGTCAATCATTTTGGCAATATTGAAAAAGGGTGTGAGCTTCTCCCAGGTGTGGACTTCAAAAACCGGTCTGTCCATTTTGTTACGGATGGGTTCAAGCTCAGCCTTCAGGCCTGCGAAAGCCTTATTGAGGCCATGCAAGTCTTTGAGCCGAATAGCTATCTCGCTGATTTCTTTGTCCTCCATGCGCAGAAGAGTCCTGGCGTCATCAAGATGGATATAGCCATCCCGCCCTCCAGGGCCTGTTACTCCCTCGATGATGCTGCGGACGGTAAATGATTGGCCGTTGACGGAGCCATCCTTGTTGGTAGCCACCAGGACGATGCCATCGCCAATCTTAACTTTCATGCCTTTGGCAATCAGATCAGGAATAACAATTTCTCCTTTATTCAGGAGTCCTTCTTTTTTCCCTTCGGCGATGCGTTTTATCAAGAGCGGCATTGTCGCTATTTCTTGTTCGGGAATTACTGCATTCAGCCGGATATTGGTGGTCTCGGTATAATTACTGAACATCGCTCCGAGTTTGATTCTTGGCGAAAAGGCCTCGATGGCAGGATTGGCTGCTAATACCTCCTCTATTTTTAGAGCCTGCATTTCTTTGAGATTGCGGTTTAAAGGTAGGCTATCGATGGAGGCCAGATAACCCTTCTGATGGATCTGAATATGGCCCAGCATGGAGTCCGTGATCTGACCGATCATCATATTTTTGAATGAACCCGCGACGGAAACAAAGAGTAGGACCGACACCACACCCAAAGTGACCAGAGAAGAGGTCAGAAGAGTACGGCGTTTATATCTGCGCAGGTTCCGGGCGGCAATCTTGATAATCTTAAGCATCTCGTTCTCCTTCAGCCTTGGATTCAAACACGATTCCATCCTCGACGTTGAATACCGTTTCAGCGTTGCCAACTATCTTCGGATCGTGGGTTGAAAAAACGAACGTCGTCCCGAACTCATCCCGCATTTTTTTCATCAAAATGATGATTCGCATAGCTGTGTCTCGATCAAGATTGGCGGTGGGTTCATCAGCCAATACCAATTTAGCCTGTGTGACCAGGGCTCGGGCTATTGCCACCCGCTGTTTCTGGCCCCCGGATATTTGCCGTGGATATTTATGTCCCTGATCCTGCATGCCGACAGCAGTCAACATTTTGTCGACCCTCTTTTTTCGTTCTTCAGCTGGCCAACTTTGCACCATCTGCAGGGGATATTCAATGTTCTCTGATACCGTCAAAACCGGTATCAGGTTGAAATCCTGAAAAATAAAGCCAATATGCGTGCCACGAAATTTTGCCGATTCCTTTTTGCTCAACTTCGAGACATCTTGCCCGATAACTGTGAGCGTACCTCCAGATGGTGGATCGAGACAGCCAATCATGTTCAGCAGGGTACTTTTACCGCTGCCCGAAGGACCGACAAAGGATACAAAAGATGCCGATTGGATAGTAAAATTCGCACCACGAATTGCATCAACCGGTATATCGCCTACCTCGTAGGTCTTTTTTAGATCTTTGGCAGTGACAAGTGTCATGTACAACCTCCTGTTCAAATTTGACAAGAATACGTTTCATTCTGCCTAGCAATTATTGTTCCCGGCTTAACGTTTTGAACAAATGCACTGAATGTCCTGGTTATACGTGGTTTCCAATCAAAATGAGAGCGTCTATTCCTTGCTGTAAGTGGATAATAATTACCCACTTGTGCATTACGTGCGGGTAATTATTAGGCAATCATTTCCTCATGCACCACGATGTGGTGTTTATGTAACAGCTTTTCTTTCTTGCTATTTTGATGACCTTAATGGATAAATAATTTGTGCTTATACTCATTACATTAATCTGAAATTCTCAGCTTGAAAAACTTTTAAGGAATTATAAATCACCATGCACGAATCATCTACAGCCAAACATTCCACACCAGACACCCTTCGCTTTGCCGGGAAGAAAAAGACAGACACCGACTACATAGATGATCACAAACATCAAGGGTGCCCAGAGACCTACAGATTCCAGGATCAGCCCCAGCTGATCAGTTGTAAGGTACTGCCTGGCAGGGGAAAATCGAACCAAATAAACCGCCACACCGATGAAGATGACTGGTCAACAGGCCTTCATGCCCTGCAGTTGAAATCACTTTTCTCTTCAATCATTTTTCACTTCTTCTCTGAATTCTTTTGTGTATTTCCCGTTCGGTATTCTCTGCATTAGACCCCTCGTCTATGTATTTATAGGAAAATGTCACGAATCAATATTGATGAACTCGCAAAAACTAACAACGCCAAAAAGGTGCCATCACCACGGCCAGCGAATTTTCAAGCCGCTAACCGAAAATTACAGCAATCATCCGGCGTGCAATGTACATAATTGTCGCTGG
>JAUYSF010000187.1 GCA_030696435.1 Desulfoprunum sp.
AGTTGGACGCCGCTGCAGAACTCCTGGAACGCCTGTCGGTTGTTCGGGAGCTGGTTGTCGAAAAGAGACTGCCTTTGACCGGAGCCCAGCGGACTCTCATTGTCTTTGGCCCGGCCATGGCCTCATAGCGCTGGCCAAACCAGCAGGTATTTGTTAAAGAGAGATCACTTTGAGGAGTCTTGAGAGGAAAAAGAATGAACGCCCTGCCAATTGCATTATGTATTGGGGTTATTGCCGGAATTGTGGATGTCGTGCCAATGGCGATTCAGAAACTGGATAAATTTGCCTGTGTGTCAGCATTTGTTCATTGGGTTGTCTTGGGGCTGATTATTCCGTATGTCAACTGGGATATCCAGCCTTGGCTGAAAGGATTGGTAATAGCGGAATTGTCGGCGATTCCCATGATGATACTGGTCTACCCGCAAGATTCGAAAGCCTTGATCCCGATGGCTATTTTCTCGGCGATTCTCGGCGCGGGGGTTGGTTTGGCAGGCGCCAGATTTATCGGATAAGAGATGACCGAGCTGAAAAAAGTGGTACAGAACGGTCGCATGCTGAAGAATACAGGGAGTTGGCTGTATTGCGGCACGTGCAATAATACGGTTGGATACCTCTGTTATTCGACCTATCAGAGTTTTCTGTTTGAGTTTAAGTGCAAGTGCGGGTGTTCAGGATCGTTCGATCTGCAGCATGCTACGACTGAGACGATTGAGGATTCTCTCGCGGAGTTGGCACAGAAGAGGAACAGGTTGTGTTGTCCCCACGATAATGCGCCGCTCTTTACAGTTGTCGAGAAAAATATCGAAAATTATTCATATTCAGTTACTTGCAATCACTGCTATAGCAGATTTGCAAAGAGAAAGGCAAGAGACACTTAGGTTCATCGGCTGGGGCCAACAGCCGCGTGGCTTATACGAGTCGGGAAATGCCCCACTTGTTTAAAGGAATTCCGCAAGGAAGAAGACGATTTTTGATCGCGAAAAGGTGATACACATGAAAAAAATAGCTGTTCTGGCCGGTGACGGGATCGGGCCGGAGGTGATGGCCGAGGCCATCAAGGTCCTTGAGGCCGTCCAGAAAAAGTTTGCCGTTGAGCTCTCCTTCACCTCTGCCGATGTTGGTGGCATTGCCATCGACAACCACGGCGAGGCCCTGCCGGCCGCAACACTCTCGCTCTGTGAAAAGAGCGATGCCATCCTGTTCGGCTCGGTCGGTGGCCCCAAATGGGAGAGCCTGCCGCCGGCCCAGCAGCCGGAGCGGGCGGCCCTTCTGCCTCTGCGGAAACACTTTGACCTGTTCTGTAATCTGCGTCCCGCCCGGGTTTTTAAGTCGCTGACTGCGGCCTGCCCACTGCGACCGGATATCGTCAGGGAGGGTTTTGATATCCTCTGTGTGCGCGAGCTCACCTCGGATATCTACTTCGGTACCCCGAAAGGTCGAGAGGGTGAAGGCCTCGATGAACGGGCCTTCGATACCATGGCCTATACGCGCTTTGAGATCCAGCGTATCGCCCGTATGGCCTTTGCGGCCGCCCGGTTGCGCCGGGGCATTGTCACTTCGGTTGACAAGGCCAATGTCCTGACCACCATGGTTCTTTGGCGTGAGGTGGTCATTGAGGTGTCAAAGGAATTCCCGGATGTGCGGCTCAACCACATCTATGTCGACAATGCCACTATGCAGCTGGTCCGCGATCCCCATCAGTTCGACGTCATGCTCTGCGGCAACATGTTCGGCGACATCATCTCTGATGAGGCGGCCATGCTCACCGGTTCCATGGGTCTGTTGGCCTCGGCCTCGATCAACAAGGACCGTTTCGGCCTCTACGAACCGGCCGGCGGCTCGGCCCCGGATATCGCCGGCAAAGGTATTGCCAACCCCATTGCCCAGATTCTCTCCGCCGCCATGATGCTGCGCTACAGCTTTGGCTGGGATGAGGCCGCGGCGGCCATCGACCGAGCCGTTGAAGGCACCCTGGAGAAGGGCATCTGTACGGCTGATATCGCCGTCGATAAAACAAAAGCGGTCGGCACTGCCGCGATGGGAGATGCTATAGTCGCAGCCCTGTAGGAGATGTCTCCGGAACCCAGCGACAAAGAGGGAATGAGAAGCATGTCAGCAAAAGAAGAGAGTATCCTGGTGGCCAACGAGGCCTCTACCGATCTCGCCCGGAAGGTGGCGCAAAGGTTGGATATGCCGTTTTCTGAGATGCTACGGCGGAGGTTTGCCGATGGCGAATGCTATCATGCCTTTCCCCGCTCGATCTCCGGCAAGAATCTGATTATTGTTGGGGCCACCCATAACGATAGCTCGCACCAGGAACTCCTCGATCTCATCCAGGGTGGTCGCTACTGGAACGCCGCCTCGATCAACGTCATCATTCCCTACCTGGGCTATTCGACCATGGAGAGGGCCAAGCCCTACTCCCATGAAATCCCTAAAGGAATCTCCCGGACCAGGCAGATCTTCCGGGCCAGACCGGATTTCGTGGCCTTTGTCGATCTTCATTCCGAGGCGGTGCTTCATGCCCATGCCGGCGAAATCAGCACCATGCACGTCTGGACCGATAGCCTGGCCGTGGAGAAGATCCAGGCCGCTGGTTTGTCCGATTATGTCCTGGTTTCGCCGGATTACGGGTTTTCCAAGAGGGTTGCCCGTCTGGCCAGTATGCTCGACTGTCCGCATACCGCTGCCGACAAGGACCGTTACGATACCGATAAGACCATCGTCGGCCAGATCTCAAGTGTGGTTCAGGGACGGACGGCCATTGTCTGCGACGATATGATCAGGACCGGCGGCTCGATTATCCAGACCGCCCAGCGCTGTCTTGATGCCGGGGCCATCGACGTGGTGGTCATGGCCACCCATCTGGTGATGGCCGGTGATTCACGGGAGCGTTTCCTGAAAAGCCCCATATCGAGGGTCATTGGCTCTGATACCTTCCCGGACCGGCAGAGCGATGACCTTCTTGAGGTCTATTCGGTTGCGCCTCTTCTGGCCGAGATCCTCGAGAATCATCTGCAGCTCTGATCGTTGAGAAAAATGCGCCGACAAAATGGCGCTTTCTCTTCTTTGATCGGGTTGTTTTCTTTCAGAAAAGACCAAAAAGAGTGTGAGTTGAAGCAAACCGGCAATTGGCAGACATGAAAAAAGAACTCATAGAACAGAACCTGCAACGATCGGTCCTGTTCAAAGATATCAACCTCTCAGATCTTACGACCTACAGTGAGGTCAGCCGGGTGCAGATAGTCCCTCAGGGGGAATTCGTTTACCGACAGGGCGATGCGAGCGAGGTCTTTTATGTTATCGCCATGGGTGATGCCGAGATGGTTCTCGAACGTAAAGACGGCGGGAACAGCATCGTCGGCCGGATTGGTCCCGGTGGGCATTTCGGCGAGACCGGCCTTCTTACGGGCAAGCCGCACTCCGTCAGTGTCAGGGCTCTCTGCGATCTGGTACTGATCTGTTTTGACAAACGGCTGTTCCGCACCCTGCTCCTCTCTAACACTCTTATCCATCGGCAGCTCGATCTGGCCCTGGCCGAGCGATTGCGGGTTGCCTTTCTCGATCAGGCGGACACCGCCTGTAGCCAGAGGCCGACAACAGAGGCCTCGGGTGGGGTCGAAGATGTTATCCTGTTTAAGGAGAAAAATCCGAGTCAGGTCAGGCTGAAGAGATTAACGCACCACAGACCTGAGACCCTCTGCGAGTCAAAGTCTGCACGGAAAACCCACATCATCATCAACAGGTTCGCCACCAATAACGAACCGTACATGTTGAC
Organism: Desulfoprunum sp.; assembly: GCA_030696435.1. Classification (GTDB taxonomy): domain Bacteria; phylum Desulfobacterota; class Desulfobulbia; order Desulfobulbales; family Desulfocapsaceae; genus Desulfoprunum. The sequence continues at coordinate 3,779 of JAUYSF010000187.1, forward strand.
CGGCGAGACCGGCACCGGCAAGATCATCATCGCTCGTCAGATTCACCTGCAGAGCGGCAGGGGTGATGGGCCCTACCTGGAGATCGATCTCCGGGAGAACGACCCCATTGATCTCTACAAAAAACTGGTTGGCACTGAACAGAGTGCCTTTCCTTTTGCCCAGGCCCGGCAGGCCGGTATTTTTGAGCAGACCTGCGGCGGTACCCTGGTCTTCTCCCAAGCCCATCTCATGCCGGTCGATCTCCAGCAAAAGCTGGCCAGGATCATCCAAAGCAGTACCTTCACCCATACCGACAGCGACCGGCAGATTGCCCTGCAGTCGAGGATCGTCTTTCTCTGCACCCAGGAAATCGATTATCTGGAATCCACCGGCAAGTTTATTCCTGAGCTTTTGGAAATATTCAAAAAACAGCATTTTCTGGTACCCTCGCTACGTGAACACAAGCGGGATCTGCCGCGCCTGATCGACCATTATCTTGAGCGATTCAGCAAAGAATACGGCAAGAAGATCAGAAAGGTTTCGCCGGAAACCCTGGGCATTCTTATGAACTATGACTGGCCCGGCAATCTTACCGAACTGTCGAGCGTTATGAGGAGGGCGGTCATGCTGGCCCGGCGGGATGAGATCCTCTCGGATCAGATCCTTCTCGGACTGCCCAAGACCGAGGGTAAGTGGGAGTTCAACGTCCTGCGTCTCCCCTGGGTACAGAGGTTTCTCAAGAGCGCGACCTTTCCCCGGGTACCGCAGATCATTGTCGGGGGGATACTCCTCCTGGCGGTGGTCACCCTGTTTTTCGGACCCGATGAGGCCGGTAAAAATATCGGTATTACGCTGAGCTGGTCCATCGGCTGGCCCCTGATGTTTTTTTCCTTCTTCTTTCTGGCCAGGACCTGGTGCAGCGTCTGCACGCTTGCCATGCCGGGGATGCTCATGCAGGACCTCATCAAGCCTCAGAGAAAACTGCCTGAGGCGATCAAAAACGCCTCGGGCTGGATTATGGCGATGCTCTGCATCCTGGTACTTTGGGTAGAGATCGTCTGGAATGCCTATGAAGATCCCTTTCTCACCGGCTGGATCATTCTGACCATCACCGTCGGTTCGTTACTTACCAGTATCTTCTATTCCCGGCGGGCCTGGTGTCGCTACCTCTGCCCGCTGGGGGCGATCAACGCCATCTTTGCCATGCCGTCCATCGTTGAACTGCGGGCCAATCGGCATGTCTGCCTGAACCGCTGTCAGGACCATGCCTGCTTTGCCGGTGGCGAGGAAAATGTTGGCTGCCCGATGTTCAGGCATCCCTATCTGGTTGACAATAATCGTGATTGTATTTTTTGCGCGGCTTGCATCAAGAGCTGTACAAATCAGTCTATTCATCTCAATCTGCGCCTTGCTCCCCAGGAACTCTGGTCGATCCAGACTCCGAGATGGGAGGATAGTTTTCTTATTGTTTCCCTCGGGGCAATCTTCTTCCCCTTTGCCCTACATCAGAATTATGCGGAAGTGGTTGAGTGGTTGCGAGGGCTGCTCTTGCAGAGGGGGCTGCCACTGCCGAATTTCGTCATCGGTAGTCTGGGCTTTTTTTCGATAATTCTGATCTTTCAGATCGTCTACTATCTGATGGTGCAGGCCCAGGCCAGGTATCTGAAGATTGAGCGGAAAACTCTTCTGGCCCTGCTCGGTTACGGCTTTATTCCGCTTATCCTCGGCGGATACATGGCGGTACATCTGGAATTTTTCGTCAATGGATCCTGGCGGCTGATCCTGATCATCAAAGATGCCCTTGGCTTGGAGACCTCCTCCGAGAATATCAGGCTGATAAGCCGGGACAGTACCATTGTCCTGCAAACTCTGACCATCCTGGGAGGGCTCTTTGCCTCGATGTATGCCACCTACCGGATTATCGACCGTCTGCTGGACGGCGAGCATCTTGGCTCAAGGATGCTGATAATGCCGTATGGCTTTCTGGTCACCCTCACTGTGCTTTTTCTCTGGATGCTCTAATAAAAAAAAAACCGGGAAGAACCGGCAAACTTCACTGGTCCAACCCGGTTGGGGGGGGGCGGTATGATCTGTATCCGTACTGGATACTTTTATCTTTGCAAACTCTATACCATGTTGAGTACCACTCCGTATCTCATCATTTGTAGCCGGATGGCGCAAAAAATCAGAATGGGCCATTGCCGGCGGATTTCGTAAAGCACCTTCCAATTTCAAGAAAGTAATCAGAGAAGATGTAATGTAATTGCCGGTTGCCGGTACACTTGAACAAGCATTGGTTTCAGGAAATTCCCGCCAACAACTGCCTGATCTCGGCAAAGGCTACCATGCCCTCCAGCCATTCATCAGGAATGGCCTCTCGGCCGCAGGCCGCCCCCAGCAGCATCCCGGCCGCCATCCCCCTGGCCGCTGAATCACCGCCGGCCATGACATTTTCAACGAGACCCTCCCTGAGATTATCACCGTAGCGCAGAACCAGATGGACGACCCCTGGCAGGGCGGCATTGATAGCGCACATCTGGCCGAATTCCTTAATCGTCTGGCCGGTATCCCGGTCGGCGGTGTCCATGGCCTTGCGCAGCCGAAGGTCGAGGTCGATATCGGCGACACCCTGCTCCAGAGCGAGGTTCAGGGCTTCCCTGATCGAGGCGCCATGCAGAATGCTATAGGCTGTCCTGGCCAGAAAATGAGCTCCATCTGCAACGCCGGGGCCGCTATGGGTCATAGCGGTTTGCAGCCGCACCGCTGCCAGCAAAGCGTCCAGGTCATCCCGGAAGCGGAAGACCAAGGGGGCAATGCGTGCCGGTCCGCCAAGATCCGTGGAGGCTGAGCCGCTTTGCGCCGGGGTTTTCCCCTCGGAAAAATGGCGCAGGGTATCCTTGGTGGCATGATCGAGGTAGCCGGTTGAAATGGAACTGAACTGCCGCCAGCGCATGGCAAAATCCTCCAGATCGAATCGACCTTTGTCTGAGACAGACTGGAGCAGGAGCAGGGCCTGGTCGCCATAATGGGTGAACTCGCCCCGTTTTTTGGTCGGATGGTAGGATTTTTCCGGAGGCGCCAACAGGCGATCAACCCGTCCGAGGTCGTGGGCTATTTTTTCTGTGTCATATATCCAGTGGGCACCAAGGGAGAGCGCATCAGCAGCAAATGAGGCGAGCACCATGGCTTGGGCGTTATCGTTCATAAAACCTCCATTCAGTAAAGTGACAGGAAGCCGCACAACAAACTGCGGCGTACACTGAAATATCATAAGGACGGATTGAATACTGTCAAAGGGAGAAGGCCTGACGGGAAAGGGTAGCTGGGGACAGCATTTGCCGAGTTCGCCGTCATAAGGGGGTGGTATTCTGCTTGCAAGGTCGGCCACGGAATGTATTATGTGCCACCGAGGCATTTCTGCCCCTGTTGCCGGCCTGGTATCAGGCAAAAAGTTCCCGCTATTATAAAAATCGATCTTTTATCTGAAGGAAAGCACTGTGTTGTTTCATGCCGCAAAACAGGTTGTATGCAAGAAATCCGTTCTTATCCCGTTGTTGTCCGGCCTCCTGCTTGTCGCGGCCCTTGGTCTTTTAGGTCGGCAGGATGGCCTGATGCAGAAGGCTGTTGACACCTTTCTGGTGGCCGGTTCCTCTCATACAACACCAACATGGGCAGGATCATTTTCCCAGCTCAGCTGTCTGTTTGTTTGGTTGAGCCTGTCGATCCTGTTTGCCTTCCGCCCTTCGCTCCTCTTCGCCGGCACGCTGATCTGGATCGGCGGAGTAATCACCGCGAGTGTGCTCCTGCTTTTTCTGGCAGGCAGCCTTGTTTCACCGGCCCAACCTCTCATTGCAGCGATACTGCTTTTTTCGTTTTTGGTCCTCCTTGGCCGTGCCAAAGACGCTTGGGATCGAATGCTCTGGCAGCAGAGACGGGACGGGTTTCAGCAGAAAATACTCGAATCCCTGGCCTGTGCACTCGAGACGCGAGATCCCGAAAGTGGCGGTCATATCACCAGGATGCAGAATTATGTCAGGATTCTCTCTAATCGATTGGTGCGCTCGGGGCGTTATACCGAGACATTGACCCCGAGATATCGCCAGCTCCTTATTCATCTCACGTCCCTCCATGATATCGGCAAGGCGGGCATCAGGGAGGAAATCCTCCTCAAACCAGGGCGATTGACGGAAGGGGAGTATGAAGAGATGAAACGGCACGTCGAATACGGTGAGGCCCTTCTTCT
>JAUYSF010000202.1 GCA_030696435.1 Desulfoprunum sp.
ATGTTCCATTGCGACAGTCTGGATTCTCGGTGAAATCGAGCAATTGTTGCAGCCCGTGGAGCTACTATCTTGTGTGCTAGCTTTTTTGTGGTTTAAAGATAAGGGCGGGGCAGGAGCACCGCTTGATGACCCGTTCGGCCACACTGCCGAGCAGAATCCTTTCAAGTCCTTTGGCACCATGGGTTCCAATGATAATCAAATCCATCCCCTCGTCTTTGGCATAGTCGGCTATTGTATCAACCACATCACCCCTGCTCACCTCTCCCGTGCATCCCATCCAGGTTTTTTTGCTGGTCTCGATGAGAGTGCCCATTCTCTTTTTGGCATACGTTAAGGTCTCCTCGTTGCTCTGGGGTAAATAGGTGGGGATGAAATCCGCGTAGATCACCACATTTTCAACGACGTGGAAAAAAGTCAGTTTTGCGGCCAATTTATTAGCCATCGCCACGGCAAATTCTGCCAGCTCATCTGTGTACTGCTGAAAATCCACCGGAACCAAAATCTTGCGTATTTCTTGCATGGTGTCCCTCCTTGTAAACTCGTTGAACTGTGTTTGAGCAGCGCAATCGACCAAACCTCATGTCGAATGCCGCTTCCCGGCAAATGGTGACGTCGCGGGCAGCAGGTGCTTTTTGCCTCAACTGAGGCCCGTCAGGCCACATTCTGAAAAAATGGTCATCAAACATCGATCGGATCTTCTCTTCACGCATTGATCAGCACGGTCGGCTGCAGCAACATCCTACATTCGTATTTTTGCCTCTGTTTTTTCAAAGATTTTCGTGAGATGCAGGCAATGATGCACGGCAGTTTCTGCAAAACGGGTGATGATGTCCGGTAGGTCGGAACTCTGCCAGATTGAGGCGACTGCTTGATCTGCAAGGACCCGCTCGGCTATTTCATAGGGCGGTTCATTATGAGGAGCCAGCTCGATATCCTCCGGTTCGATGTTGACCTGATTGGAAAATACGAGACTGAAGAGGTCCTTCATGCAATATTGGAAAATCTTCTTCACATCCTCTGTTGACTCTGTTGTGCTCATCTGCTTTCTGAATTTGGGCAGCAATTCTTTTTCAATCTTGGTGAAAGAATGCGATATAATCATGGCTTCTCCGTTGTGGGGTGCACAAAATTTTGCCTCGCTTTGAACTCGTCGAGCATTCTGTCGAGGTGTACGGCCATTCCGGTAGGCCGGTTGTTGCGCTGAATAGTTACGTAATTTCTTTGGGTCTCTTGCCCATCTTGACGAGATTGGCTATCGGGATTTCCGAAGGAGTGAGGTGTGTCAGTCGGGCGGAAAACGTGTCGGCAAACGGGGAAGTCAATTCTTTGATAGTATTCCTGAGTATTTCCAGGAGTATTTTTTGCTGGTCATTCAGCCGGCTTTCCTCCAATCTGGTGAGGAATGGTTCGACGACTTTATCGATGTTGTCCATGATGCAGCTCTCAAGCGCGGCTTTATCGGTCTCTCGTTTTCGCAGCAAGACGTCCAGGGCAATATGTGTGGTCTGCAGCTCAGCGGTTTTGTCCATCACCTGCCGTTCCAGTTCAACCTTTGCGGATTTCAACTCTGACTCAATCTGCTTCAGCCGGGTAATATCGGTATCGATGCCCATAATGCGCAGGACCTTGCCTTTCTCGTCTCTGGTGAGAATGCGCCCCCGTGAGAGTATCCACCGCCACTCACCGACTGGGTTTTTTATCCGATACTCGATCTCGCAATGGGGATTGATGCCGTGGGCCAGGCCACTGTGCATGGCCAGAATTGTTTGGAGATCATCGGGATGAATCAGGGTCTGCCATGTTTGAGCACCGGATAATTGACTGCCCTTTTCATAGCCCAGATTGCGGTACCAGTTCTCCCCGAAGTTGATCTCACCCGTTAACAGATTCAGATCCCAGACACCGTTGAATGAGGCATCAAGAGCCAGACGAAAGCTCTTTTGACTTTCGCACAATTGATCTTCAGCCTCTCTGCGACGCTTAACCTCATCCTGCAGGGTTTTGGCCTGATTCGCTGATAACTGGGATATGGAAAGGCCCTCAAGATACCGGCCAACGGGCGAAAACCATTCGCCGTATTCACAGGGCATCAGCAGGAAATCGTCAATACAGCGCCGAATGGTTCCAGTGAAGGTCTCAGCGTCCCGGCAGTTTTCGAGCAGCATGAACATACTGGCTAGCGAATTCCTTTTAAAAACCTTGTACAGGCTGAAGCCGTCCAGGTCCTGCCTCCTCAGGCCAAAGCCGGGAAGTTCCTTTGAAAAATGTGGCAGTGTGCCGCTTTCTTTCAGATTTACTTGAACAGGCTGCTGACTGCCCTCACCATGCAGCTTCAACTTGGCACGATGAGTAGGAAAGCTTATCGGGATAGGTGCTTTCACTTTGGCTGGATCGAAGTTGTCGGAGATCCTCGCGGTGTTCTTTTCGGCTGCTTCTTCGTCCACCCCTGGAAGGCCGGTCTGCAGCACTGCCGGGATTTTTCTTTCAGGTAGATTATTTTTGGTTTCGTGCATCATATCCTCCCCCCTCGGCGATATAGGTGCTGTTGTCTTGAAAGCAGTATTTCTTTTGTGATGCTCCCGATGTATCAGAGTGAACCTTCAATTCACCGGCGCCTTATTCCATTTTCAAATCAAACGTTAACTTTGTCGGCTACGCTGTGCGGTTTCTCGCCATACTGTCGCTGCTTGCTTGCCGTCTCGTTGCCATCTTGCTTTAAAAAGGGAATGAGTCTCGCGGAAGGTGGCGGCAGGATTCCAGAACGATCCTGCCCTCCTGTATTGTTGGGTGCTATTTGATTTCAATTTGTGCAACTTTTTTCTTGGAATCCTTGGTCTTCGGCAGTTTGAGGGTCAGGACGCCATCCTTGAAGTTTGCTTCGCTTCTCTCGATATCCACCTCTACAGGCAATCGGAGAGCACGGTAAAAAGAGCCGGTGCGACGCTCAATGGTATGATACTGTTTGTCTTTATTCTCTTTTTCCTCCTTTCTTTCCCCTTTGATTGTCAGAAGGTCATCTTCTAGGGAAACACTGATGTCCTTTTTTTCCATACCCGGCAGATCTGCTAGAATCTCAATGGCTTGATCGGTCTCACTGACATCGAGTCGCGGACTCCAGCCAATATCCAGGTCATCCTGCAGATTGTGAAAGGGGAAGCCATACCACATTCTTTTGACCATATCGTCCATATCTGAAATTACATTCGGTACATTGCTGCTGCGACGTTTAAAAGGCAGTAAATCAAACATATTAAACCCTCCTGTTGAGAATGTTTTCTGTATGCCCACGAAAGAAGGTCGGGGTTGAAAAGCTCAAGAGCCTCCAGCCCTCACCTTTTCGTGTGCTGCCAACTCCATCCCTATCGTGCCTGATTTTTTCTTGCTTGAATGCCGGCGTATTGCTCATCCCTGCACTAGCGGGTATTACAACAATCGGGCCGCCAGCAGCACTCCTCCTCAAAACACGAGGAAAAGGCCTCGGTTTGAAAACAGGGGATATTCCCCTCTGTTTCCTGAATGTTGCGAATGAGTTCTGCTTTTGATTTTTTGCCGGGCTTGACTCCCACTCTTGTCGCTTTTTCTTTCACTTCCTGCATGTTCATCGTTTCCTCCTCTTGTTTCTTGGAACGGGAAAAACTGAAAAATCTCCGACTGAGTCGCTATGGCCGAAAACATTTCCATCGAGGCAATGTTTTTTGTGTTAGCGAGAAACAGCATCCAGCTCTGCATCTTCTCCAGCTGTGATACCGACCGAACAGACGATATCAGTTCGCCATGATGGATGAATGTCTGAGGAATAGACGGCATTGCACATTAAGCTTTAGCAAATTTAGTGCCAAATCATTATGTGTTTGAAATTAAAGGGAATGAAAGGAGTGGCGGGGTATTTACTCTGTAAAAAAGTACATGCGCTGTAATTTTTACAGAGTAAATTTTTCGGGATGTGCCTACAGGGAGTACTTCTTGATCTTGGTGAGAAGGGTTTTGAGGGTGATCTGCAGAGCTGCAGCGGCCCTCGTCTTGTTTCCACCGGTGTAACTGAGGGCCATTTTAATGGCGTATTTCTCGGCCTCCGACATACTGAGAGGGATAAATTGTCGATGTAAGCCATGTGTAATAACAGATTCAGGAGAGACGTTCGTCTCACTCAATACCCGGATAACATCCTCTAGAGTGAGCGTGTTTGACTCACAGAACAGTACTGCCCTGCGAATCACGTTCTTCAACTCCCGTACATTCCCAGGCCATTGCTGTTGTCTTAAGAAAATGAAAACCTGATCATCTATGGTTCTAATCGGTTTATCGAGTTCCGAAGAGACTTCAAGCAAAAATTTCTGGATAAAAAACCTGATATCATCTCGCCTGTCGCGCAGGGGGGGGAGTTTTAAAGTGGCTTCACTCAGTCGGTAATACAAATCCTCTCTGAACTTTTGCTCTTTGACGGCCTTTTTGATGTTGGTATTTGTGGCACCAATTATCCGCATATCCGATTGAACGGGATGATTGGATCCGACTGGATAGAATCTCTTCTCGTCCACGACTATCAGGATCTTTTTTTGGATAAATGGGCTCATGTTTTGGAGTTCATCAATGAAGACTGTTCCGCCATTGGCAATTTCGAAATATCCTTTTTTTCTTATGTCTGCCCCGGTAAAGGCGCCTTTTTCATAACCGAACAGCTCACTTTCAACAAGATTCTCCGGAATAACGCTTAAATCCAGGACGATAAACGGTCCCTGTGCCCTTTCGCTGAGATTGTGAATGATGTTGGCGATCAAGGATTTGCCTGTTCCCGTCTCGCCCTCGATTATTAAAGAAAAATCAGTTGATGCGAGTTTTTTGATATCACGAATGATATTTTGGATGACAGTGCTTTTGCCCAATTGCATTTCCAGAGAGGATTCGATTTTGTCATCAAGATCCCTGATTTTGCCGGCGAGAGAGTTTCTTTCCAGATTTCTCTGTCGCTCCTCGCTTCTCTTCAGCTTTGCCTCAGCCATTTTCTGTTCAGTGATGTCGGCAACCATGCCGAACATTTTACCGACCCGGCCCCAGTTATCCTTAAAAAAACTGCCCCTGGCCCAGACCCAGCGCACTTCCCGGTCCGGTCGGATTATGCGGAATTCCGAGTACCATTCCCGGCAGCTTTCGGTGCTTTCCTTCAGGGAAGCATCAACCCTTGGTCTATCCTCGGGATGAACAAATTCGAGAAATTCATCGGCGCTGCTGTTGTCCGGTAGAGGTCGGCCTAATCCGAAAATCTGGCCATATCTCAATGACCAGCTGGCTTTTCCCTGTATCAGGTCAAGTTCCCAATCGCCGATGTGGGCGGCCTCCAAGGCAATACGGAGTCGATTTTCACTCTCAGACAATGCTTCCTCTGCCTGTCGGTGTGCGGAAATATCGCTTATAACGAGACGGCACAGAGGATTATCCTCACTGTCCCGCATCGCAGTTGTCTCAATTCGGGTCCAGAAATGCCTGTCGCCATGCCGCTGCAAACGGATTTCAAACACCTGCTTTTTGCCGGTAACAAAGAGATTTTTTAAATGCAGGTAATAGCTATCAACATCTTTTGGCCAGATAAACGAGGTGAGCATGCGATTGATGAGCGTGTCTTTTGTCACACCCAAAAGTTCAGCTGCGGTGAGATTCGCCTGCCTGATGAGTCCCAGATCCGTCAAGGTAAGATAGCCGACCGGGGCGAGATCATAGAGGTCGAAATATTCCTCTCTTGATGCCTCCAGATCTGCCTGGGCCTGGTTAAGATGGTCATGTTGCATCTCCAGTTCGATCTGCTGAACCTGCAGTTCATGAAAGAGGTGCTGGATCTTTTCGTCAGAGAGATGCTGAAGGTCTTGGGGAAATTGCTGGGTTCTTGTCTGTACAAAATTTTCAGCCAGTCGGCGGAGAGGAGCCGCAGTTGCAGCACTGGTTGCCTTTTTCGTCATGGAGAGATCCTTTTTCGGCTCCGAGCAATTACTAATTTTTGAAACCGTGCGAGAGGGTTCCTTGTACAACACCCGTAGTCAATACCAGCGGCATAAGGCCCAGAGTTTCATTCCGAGCGCTGCAGGGCCTGGCGGACTATGGTTGCCAATTCAGCCTGGAAGTAGGGTTTATGCAGGAATCCCGCAATAGCCCGGTCTGCAAAGTGGTCAAGGACCTGTTCTTCACTATAGCCACTTGAGATGATGACTTTGACATCGGGGGAGATGCGCTGCAAGGCACTGAATGTCCCGTATCCATCTATCTCCGGCATAGTCAGGTCGCAAAGGACACAATTGATTTCATTTGTGCGCTGTTGATCATGGGCCAGGGAGCGGAAGAAGAAGTCGATAGGCGGCGCTGGCCGCGAGGTGCGGAGGGATCGAGCAGCTGCAGCGTGCCGTTCAGAAAGGCCATGCCGGGATCGGCGGCGATGGGCATGCCTGAGAAGAAGGCCTCAAAGGC
>JAUYSF010000251.1 GCA_030696435.1 Desulfoprunum sp.
CTTGCCAGAAGCACCGAACATGAATAGAATTATTCTGTGAGCATGAAGGCAGGGCGTGGGGCTAGCCCTGTCGAAAATGCTCTTGGTTGTTCTTTGGCGAGTGCGTATTTATCCTGGAAGCACCGGGCACAACCGGATACAGAAAAACCTCAGCTTTATAATTGGATATGACTGAAATACTTGATAAATTTATGCGATGGCTTGATTCGACTCACCTCCAGCAGCAGGTAGGTGAGGTGGATTATATCGGCTTGTTTACCAATCCCTGGTTCATCGTCCCGTTCGGCATTCTCATCGCCTATATGGTCTACAAGCAGAGCTGGCGGGATCTGGTTATCACCGGTGTCCTCGTCGCGGTATGGTGGGTGTCGGGCACGCCATATATGAATTCTCTGATAGTCAACGGCGAAATCCAGCCAAAAAAGATTTTACCGGTGGTTTTCGGCGGTGCCGCCGCACTTGGTTTCGTGATTTATCTCCTCTTTGGCAGGTCGGATTGATGTGAGACTCTATGCAATTTCGTAACGGCGTATTTATTATCACCGAAGAGGATCACTGCCCGTTGTATAATGTCAGTGAGGAACTCATGGTCAGCGAGGGTATTCTCACCCTGCCGGTGGCAAAATCAACGTGCCTGACCCTGGCGAGAGAATTGATCGCCATTGCCTCGGAAGACGCCAGCTATGAGCAATACCGCCATGGTGAAAGCCAGAAAACCAAATTCGAGTGCGGCGGTTGTACCGGCCTGATACGTTTTGAATTTAAAAAGGAAAAGGATTTTGCCACACTCCAGATGAAATTGCTGGCAGCCTCGGAACGTAAGGACAAACTCAAGGATGTTGCTCAGTTCGCCGGTCTGCTCAGAACCATAGATATCTTTGAACCCCTGACCGATGATGATCTGCTTGATCTTGCCACCCTGCTCACACTTGAGGAATATCCCTGGGGCTTTCCCATTGCCCAGAAAGGCGATCCCGGCACCCAGCTCTACATTATCGTCTCAGGCAAGATCGAGGTCGTTGATGATGACGGTGTGACCCTTGCCGAGATGCAGCGGGGAGAGGTCTTCGGTGAGATGAGCCTGTTGTCCGGGGAGCGGGTCTCGACCACTATCATGGCGGCTGAGCCCTGCCAACTGGCAATACTGAATCACAAGAATTTCCGCCATATCCTGACGAAATTCCCTGCTCTGCAGGTCTTCTTTTATAAACTCCTGGTGAGCAGGATCACCAAAATGAACCAGCAGCGCGCCGAGGAACTGGCCTCCGGTATGGTCGGCCAGCTAGCCGATATCTCCTTGGTCGAACTCTGCCAGATGATCAATTCAAACCAGAAAACCGGACACCTCAAGCTGGAATACGACACCACCAGAGCCCTGGTCCTCTTTAATGAAGGCGAGATTGTCCATGCTGAAATCAATGATTTGTCGGGACAGCCGGCCTTTTATGAGATTCTCGGCAAGCACAATGGTCGCTTCAAATTTGTACATGGTTTGACTGCCGGCGAGAAAAACAAGGATGTAATCGGTGGCTTTATGGCCATGCTCATGGAGGGCATGAGACGCCTTGATGATCATCGGGATCAGTAGGCCTTTGGGTCTTCCATGGGCATGGCCGGAAGAGCATTAAAGCAGACCATCCTGTTGCTTCTGGCTGGGAACAACCTTGAAACAATCATGCAGGAACTGGCGGAGTATCGGGACATGGATGTTCTGAATCCGCTTTTTTCAGCGCTCTGCAGTGTTGATGAGCGGGTACGCTGGCATGCAGTTAGTGCCTTTGGCAGTATCCTACCGCGTATTGCCCGGCAGGATATGGAAGCAGCCAGGATTATCATGCGCAGATTTCTCTGGAGCCTCAACGATGAATCCGGCGGTATCGGCTGGGGGGCGCCCGAGGCCCTGGCGGAGGCTATGCTGCACCATGAGGCCCTGGCCCGTGAGTACCTGCATATGCTGGTATCCTATATGCGGGAAGATGGCCCGGAACCCTTTCAGGAGGGCAACTATATTGAATTGCCTCAGCTGCAGCAGGGCGTTCTCTGGGGAGTAGGCAGGCTCTGCCCCGCCTACAAACAAACCTTACAAGCTCAGGGAGTTGTGGCCGATCTGCGACGGTATCTTTTTTCCGATGACGGTTCAGTTCGGGGCCTGGCCGTTTGGTGCCTGGGGTTGCTCGGGGAGAAATCGCTCATCCGTGAATTTCCTCAACTCGCAGAAGATCAGCATCCGGTTCGATTATACCATGCCGGTGAGATCGAAATTCTTACGGTGGCAAACCTTGTCCGGCAGGCCCTGGATCAGACCGAGCGGGAATGACTGTCAGGCTGTGTGAACTTCACGCGATCTCCTGGAGCTTGACCATCCCCATCTCTTAGAAAATTCCAGCAAAACATCAGGAATAGACCAATGTCAGGTGCGCAACGACTCTTCCCCTCCCTGGGCTTTCTCCAATTTCCCCTGGACCTGGCTGAACCGGCCAAAAATCTTGAGCAGGTCAGGGCAGGGCTCGAAGGCCTCACACTGGCCGACGGAGCCCTTATTGTCCTGCCGGAAATGTGGTCCACCGGTTTTGCCTACGGTCGGCTTAATGATCTGGCTGTCGGCACGGGGCAGATTCTGCAGGAACTCGCCAGTCTTGCCGGACGGCATAGCTGTATTCTGGCCGGATCACTGCCGGAACTGGTAATCAGCGGGCAGAGGACACATCTCTATAATACCCTCTATATTGTCGGGGCCGAAGGGACATACGGTTCCTACAGAAAACAGCAGATCTTTGCCTTCGGTGGAGAAGGGAAAGCGTTTAGCGCCGGCAGCGAGCCCCGGCCCATCGTCACAGCGCAGGGTCAAATCGGTTGTCTGGTCTGCTATGACCTCCGGTTTCCCGACCTAGCCAGAAGCCAGTGTCAGCAGGGGGCCGATCTCCTTATCTGTTCCGCCCAATGGCCGGTCGCGCGGAGGGCGCAGTGGCGGGCACTTCTACGGGCCAGGGCCATAGAAAACCAGACCTTCCTTGTGGCCTGTAATGGCTGCGGCACGGTCGACGGTGTGGAGCTCGGTGGTTATTCTGCGATTATCGATCCGGAAGGTGTGGTTCTTGCTGAAGCCTTAAGCGATCCGCAGGGGGCGATTATTCACCCCGACTGGCAGAGCCGTGCAGACGTTCGCAGCCGGTTCAATTCCTTTGCGATCTCTCCCTATTCTTTTGCCGATGAATCGAAGATCTGCCGATCTGCCCGAGAGTGTCTGCAGCTGGTCTCCGGCAGAAAAACAGTTGGTCAAAGGCTGGTGTACTGTGCAGTTGGCCGGGATACCTGCCGTGATACCGACCTCAGGGTCTTGCAGGATGCCAGACGGCAAGGCGATTTCCTGCTGGTTGGCGTGTTGCCGGAGGAGGAAGGAGAGGCTACGCCGGGAGCGCGACGGAGAAGGGTGGGGGAGGCTGGTGAATCAAAGGATGTTTTGCGCTTTCTGGCCGCCTTCGGCTGTGTGGATGCCATCTGCTCGCTGAAAGATTTTTCGGCTGAAGATTTAGTCCTGCTTGGCGAACTGCTCTCACGATAAGAGTGATCGCCTTGAATATACTTCTATTTCCAGGTCAAGATGAGAACGCGAAGGCAAGCGAGGAGCCGCCCAACGTAGCCGACAATGAAGCTTGATGTGGAATTGGCATAAAAATTCGCTCACAGAATTCCGGTCGGCATTTCTGACACCCTGTCACCGCCCAGAACAAATCCCCCATCCAAACGCAGCACCGCTCCGGTCATATAGGTGGCCTCAGTCGCCAGAAACAGCACGGCCGCAGCAACCTCTTCCGGCAGTCCTGTACGTCCCAGTAATGCGCGGCTCCGTAGATCGTTTTGCTCTTGCCCCGAAAGCGCTTCCCAACCCCGGGTATTTTCACCGTGCCTGTCCTGAATCAATCCGAGCATCAGTTCATTGACCCGAATATCGGGTGCTGCCTCTCTGGCCCAGGTCTCGGTAAACGATGAGACAGCCCTGTTTGCCGCACTGTAGCCATCGTTGAAAAGTGCTGCCATCGGGCCGCTTCTGCCGGTGACCGCGGCAATCGAAGAGAGATTGACCACAGCCCGACCGGGAACACCGCGCATAAGTGGCAGACAGTGGTGATAGAGCAGCCATTTAGCGGTCAGTGTTGTTGAGATTTCCAGCTCCCACTGACCGGCATTGTGGGCATGATCGTAGCCTCCATGCACAATCGGCATGCCACCCCTCTCGATATTGTTGATGAGGTAATCCAACCCGCCAAACTGTTTTCTCATGGCGTGCACCAGCGCAGCAACATCCTCTTTTTTTCGCAGGTCAACCGGCATAGCCAGAAGAGGGGTGTCGCGTTGGCCAAATTCCTCCAGCATCTCTAAATTGGAATCCGGCCAGTCATGGTAGGGCAGGATCAGTGCGGCCCCCGCTTCTGCGAATCGCCGGGCGATGGCTCTGCCGATGGGGCGTGATGCCCCTGGAATGAGCGCTGTTTTTCCTTGTAAATGCATGAAGTTCCCTCTTTTGCTGCATATCGGCGTTAAGAAAGTGTCCATTGTTATCATGCCACATCAAGTTCGCCAGTCCTGTAAAAACGAACTGCCCCGCTCCCGCAGTCCAAAACCTCCCGAACCTTGTCTGCCAATTCTTTCTGAGAGAAAGGTTTCTGGAGAAAATTCACCCCTTCGTCCAATACGCCTTGGTGGGTAATGATATTGGCCGTGTAGCCTGACATAAACAGACACCTCATCTCGGGTTGGCTTGCCTGAAGCCGTCTCGCCAAATCCCGACCGTTCATCTCAGGCATGACCACATCAGTCGTCAACAAGTCAATCTTGCCGGCGAACTCCTCAACGAGACGGATGGCTTCACCTGGAGCGCTTGCCGCCAGCACAGTGTAGCCCAGAAATTGGAGCATCATGGTGGTGACCTCCAGAATCGTCGGTTCGTCTTCCACCAGCAGGATGGTTTCACTGCCACGCACAGCAGACTCTGCCTCCTTTTCCGGCCGGACCTGCTCGGTTGTGTCCATATACCGTGGTAGATAAATC
>JAUYSF010000265.1 GCA_030696435.1 Desulfoprunum sp.
GTTGCCGGAACCGCCGTTTAGGGTGTCTTGGCCTTTGCCGCCTTCTAAATAATCTTCCCCGTCGTTGCCGATAAGTGAGTCGTCACCATCCATGCCATAGAGGTGGTCGATTGCGCTGCCGCCTGTAAGTGACTCGCCTTCCAGATTGCCGAACAGATATTGGCTGTCGGCATCCAGCCCTATCATGCCGTTGTCCACTTCCAGTGAAATACCGAGCCGGTTGTCGACAAAGTCTATATCCGGATCGAAGTTCGAGACTGTGGCGTCAGAGTGGGCCAGGTAGTAGAGGAATTTGGCGCGGTCTTCGATGTATTGGCTGGAAAGATCTCCGTCTTGGTTGGTATCAGTGCAGATATCGAGTTCTCCGTTTGCATTGAATCTGTCGTAGAGCCCGGCTTGCCCCGTAACGGTAAAGGGGTTCAAATTCACAAGGGCGTAACGGGTAGCCAGGCCTGATTCGCTCTGTGTTGTGGCCGAGGCAGCAAGGGCCGTTTCCGAGAAATCGACTAGACTCGTCACATGCAGATTCTTACCAGCAATATTTGTGCGTATCTGGTCAATCGTTTTATACAAATCTTCACGAGATCCTATTTGCGCCCCGGAGAGAGCTTGGAAATTATCAACAAATAGCCCTCCAAAGATATTGACGATGTTTTCATACGTCGCCAATGGGTCCCTGCCGGTTTCCATGGCCTTGAAAACTGAGGTCAATTCATCAAAAACCGCTTGAAAATCGTCTGTTTGAAATCTCTGATCCAGGCGGATAAACAAATCATACACAGCCAAAGCATCGGTCATCTGCTCTTTGCCATGCCCTACAGTATTGTCTATGACATTCTCAATATATATCCCTTGATGTCCACCCTGTTGGCCCAGAGCAACGGAATTATTCATGGTGGTGAATTCCAGCCATTTCTCTCCGTAGAGATTGAGTATTTCCGAGGAATCAAAACTGCCAGCACCGCCAAGCATGGCAAACAGATTGCGGATATTTGTCGCTGCATTGCCGCTGAGCCCTCCAAGAAGCCCGGTCATAAATCCGGCTCCGTTTATGGTGAGGACATCGGAGCATGCAGAGAAAAGGCGTGAAAAGGCGTCGGCTAGATGGCCGCCCAAGCTATGGCCCACGGCGGTGACGCCGCCGCTGACATTTATGCCTGCTCCATGTGCCCGCTCGTCGGTAAAAAGCTGATCTGAATCAACATTCGTATTTATCGTATACACCCGTCCAGACGGCATATCGATGATCACATCGTTTCTTGTCCGCAAATAAAGCTCATATGCACCAACGACTCCGAAGGGAGTTGCAAGCCGTTCGGCCTCGAGCAATGCTGTTTCCTCCAATTTCAGGTCGAGTTTGGCGGCTTGGTAAACCGCTCCTTCGGCGGCTTCTATCCGTTGCCAGTCGTTATACATATCGACGATCTGATTAATGGCCAGGCCATCGGTGACGATATCACCTCCATCAGCTATCGCCAGATCGTCGAGTCCAGGTTCAGTACCGCGGTTTGCATAGAAAAACTCTCCTGTCTCTTTATTCTTGAAAAGGGTGGCGGAAAAACCACTTTCGGTATTCTTCTGGTGAGAAACTACTTCCCAGGTAGCTACGAAGGCGGCTGCTTGGGTGGCTGAGAAGGTACCATGATATAACTGCTCGTTTTGTAAAGCGGCTATTACTTGATCTCTATCTGAAAAATCGAGCCCCTCAACATGAAATAGAACATAACTTGCCTCTGCCAATGAGGCTAAATCATAATATTGTGTCGTATTGCTCATTTGATTTCCTTCCCTAATTTTTTAAATGCGGTTTCGTATTTTCCAAAAAAACCTTTGCTGTCTTGATAACATGGTCCGAAATGCGTCCAAAATCGTGTAATTTCAGTTCCAGTGCGCCCTGACCCAATAGCCGTCCGTCTGATTAATGTTTCGTTATTCTTCAAATCAACGATTAAATCTTCGGAACATCCAACAGGCACAAAAGAACTCTCCGTTACTTTATTAATCCACACAATACGTTCATTTAGACGGAACCCATATTTCACTCCAGAGGCCTGGTAATCTGGAGACATCTTCCTCCAGGTAAGCGTCTCAGCCACCCCAGGATTCTCAGCCTTCCACTGTTCCGGTGTCTTATAGACCCAGAACCCAGCCTTGGTGGCGCAGTAATATTTATAGACAATCAATGTGGGGAGAAAGTCCCAAAAAACCAGATGATACATAACCAGCCCTGCCACGATCCCCCAACGAACTGGCCCACGTCCTCTCTTCTTTGCCCACTTGACCACCCACCAGACAACTCCAAAAGAAATCCACCCATACACGAAGAGTGCTGCCAAAATACTGAGTCCAATCATAGAATACCTCGCAACTATTGATGATTATTGATAGCCCCGACCCTCATTTCCTCATTCTCCATTTTTCCATCTGATGCTGGAAAGGATAGGGAATCTGTTCGTACTGCTCGGCTGGTTTTGTCACTTTTGCCGATTTGGCCTCATCTTTTTTCGCCCGAAGATCGGTGAAGTCAGCAAGCAGCGAATCCGAGTCTTTGAAGAACATCCTTTCCCTGACCGCCAGAAATATAATCAGCACCTTCCTTGCCCGAGAGGATATCGTCATCTTCACCGCCATCGATAGTATCCTCGCCCATCGAGC
>JAUYSF010000314.1 GCA_030696435.1 Desulfoprunum sp.
GAGAAGCTCAAGGCCGAGCTGGGCACCTTTACCGACCTTTTTGAAAACAGGCGTGAGCGCTACGGCATGGATTGGCCCGGTAAGAAAGAGGCCCTGAAATTGATTCAAACCATCAGTACCGCTACCTTGAAGCCTTGCCGGGAGGAATCGGTCAATTTTGATAGCACCGAAAACCTGTTTATCGACCACATAGAACCCAAGGCCGGCCCGGAAGATTTGCTCTACGAAATCCTCATCAAAGCAGGCTTTCCACCCAGCGAACGAATTGAATCCCAGACCCTGGCAGGCAAGACGGTCTACTCCATAGCCGGGGGCGGCTTGCTCCTTTGTCTGGAAGACGAGGTCAGCGCGAAACTCATCAATGCCGTGGCCGAGGCAGAACCGATGCAGTTTATCTGCCTGGACGCAGCCTTTGGCGGCAACGACCAGCTCAAGGCCAACGCCGTGCAGACCTTTGCCGCCCGCAATATGGGCAAGGAAAAGCACAACCAGATTGTCTTTAAGACGGTATAAAGGGGGAGGCGATGGCAAATATGAGCCCGAACAACCTGCAACAACAGCTTGTGGACATCGATGCGGCCAAGGCTCGGCTCGATGCCCTGCGTATCGAGAACAATCCCGCCCTGATTCATGCCTTGGATATCGAATACACCTTTGAAAGCAATCGCATTGAAGGCAACACCCTGACCCTGCGGGAAACAGGCCTGGTTATCGACAAGGGCCTGACCGTCGGCGGCAAATCCATGCGTGAGCATCTGGAGGCTATCAATCATTATGAGGCAGTCCTTTTTCTGCGCGAGCTGGTACAGGCAAAGACAAGCTTGACCGAATCGCTGGTCAAACAATTACACGGCCTGATCCTGCGCGGCATCGACCGGGAAAACGCCGGGCGCTATCGGAGCCTTCCGGTGTTAATCGCCGGCAGTCGGCATGTCCCGCCCCAGCCTTGGCAGGTGCCCATGTTGATGGAGGAATGCTTCCGGTTCTATGAAGAGCAGCAAATACAACTGCATCCCGTGCAACTGGCAGCCGAGATGCACGAACGAATCGTCACCATCCATCCTTTTATCGACGGTAATGGCCGAACTTCGCGGCTGGTAATGAATCTTATCCTGCTACAGCATGGCTACCCCATAGCCAATATTCCCGGCGACACCGAGAGCCGTCTGGCCTATTATGCGGCATTGGAGACAGCTAACATTGAAGGGAATAAAGAGCCTTTTATCCTGTTGATTGGCAGCGTTGTTTTGGCCGCCGCCCGTCGTCTGTTAGAATTGACTGATGGTGGGACGGTATGAAACTGAAATTTGATGCGAACCTGCCATACCAGCAGGAGGCGATAGCAAGCGTTATCGATTTGTTTGCAGGACCGGCAAGTCTCGGGGCTGGATTGATTCAGGATTTCACCAGGAAGGATGCCCAGTTGTGGAGTGAGCTGGGGATTTGCAATAGTGACATTCCCTCCCCGGAAGAGCTGCTGAAAAATCTCCATAAGGTGCAGATTCGGAACCAGATTCCAAAGGCTCTGTCGTTAATGGAGCCCGGCGGTAACTATATTTTCCCCAACTTCTCGGTGGAGATGGAAACCGGTACCGGCAAAACCTATGTCTATTTGCGCACCATATTTGAGCTGAACAAGAAATACGGCTACAAGAAGTTCATCATTGTCGTGCCGTCGGTGGCAATCCGCGAAGGAGTCACCAGCTCCATCAAGATGATGCGGGACCATTTCAAGGCCTTGTATGATAACGTGGCGTTTGATGATTTCGTATATCGTTCCAAAGACTTGAGCCGTGTCCGTCAGTTTGCGGTGGGTAACGAAGTGCAAATAATGGTGATCAACATCCAGGCCTTTCAAAAGGACGCCGGCGAAACAGTCGATTACAACGATTTGTCCGAAGAGCAACGCAAGAAGTTGAACATCATCCATCAGGAGCAGGACAAGATGTCGGGGCGCCGGCCCATCGAATTTGTTCAGGCCACCAACCCTATCCTGATAATCGACGAGCCGCAGAGTGTCGATACCACCCTCAAATCACAAAAGGCCATCAGCAATTTGCGGCCGCTCTTTGCCCTGCGATATTCGGCAACTCACACCACCCACTATAACCTTCTCTACCAGCTTGATCCGGTTCGGGCCTTTGATATGCGAATCGTCAAACGTATTGGGGTGATGGATGCCAGCAGCGGGCAGGATTTCAACCAGACTATGGTTCGGTTGGACTCGGTGGGTTACTGGCCCAAAACGTCGAAGACCCCGAAGGCCAAGGTCACTATCTTTGAAACTACGGCAAACGGCCCTCGTGAAAAGCATCTGACCGTCAAGCACGGCACTGATCTTGTTCAGCAGACCAACCGGACTGATTACGACGGCTATCTTATCACCTCCATCAGTGCCGAGCCCGGCAATGAATATGTCGAGTTCCAGAACGGTATAGTAGTTCAACTGACCCAGGAGTCGGGCGGCATGGCCGACGAGCGCCTGAAAAGCCAGCTTCGCCAAACCATCGAACAGCACTTCGCCAAGGAAAAGCAGCTCAAGGATACGGGAATCAAGGTCCTCTCTCTTTTTTTCATCGACCATGTCAAAAGCTACCGTAGTTATAATGAAGACGGTACTCGCAAGAAGGAAAAACTTGCCCTCTGGTTTGAGGAACTCTTCGCCGAAATCAGTGCCATGAATATATACAAGGGCCTGATTTCCCATTCGGCTGAGGTCGTGCATGAGGGCTATTTCTCCTCCGATAAAAGAAAGGGTAAGGTGATTCAAGAGCTGGACACCTCCGGCGGTACGGCCAAAGATGATGAGACCTACGCCCTGATCATGACGGATAAGGAACGGTTGTTAAGCCTGGATGAACCTCTTCGCTTCATTTTCAGCCATTCCGCTCTGCGTGAGGGCTGGGACAACCCCAATGTCTTCCAGATCTGTACCTTGCGGGAGATGGGGACCGACCGGGAACGCCGCCAGACTATAGGCCGGGGGCTGCGCCTGCCCGTCAATCAGGACGGTCAGCGTATTGATGATGAACAGATTAACCGGCTGACCGTCATTGCCAACGAGTCTTTTGAGAACTTCGCCCGTGGCCTGCAAGCCGATATTGAGGCAGCAATAGACCCCAGCGGCGGCTTCAAATTCGGCCGAGTTTCAGCGCTCGCCTTTACCCCACTGTTGAATACGGAAGGGACTGGCTACCTTTCCCCGGAACAATCGCAAGTCTTATGGAACCATCTCCAGCAACAGGGAGTGATAGATAGGGCTGGCGATTTCACCAAGCTTTTCACTCCGGATGCTGACGGTTTTTGCTTGAATCTCCCTACCGACTTTGCCGACATGGACGAGGCGGTGATCAGCCGTATGCAAAGATTCCTGCCCCGTGAATTTGTCCAGAATGAAAGAAATCGTCAGAAAGTCAGCTATATCAAGCGGGTTGAACTCAATCCCGAATTCAAGACACTGTGGGATAAAATCAGCCAAAAGACCCGCTATTCGGTGGTGTTTCAGACAGAAGATTTGGTGAAACGGGCCGTTGCTAAAATCAGCGCCATGGTGGCAATCAACAAAGTGCAGATTGAAATCACCAAACGTGATTTGGAAGTCAAGGAATCCGGCCTGGAAGGCGGCCAGATTACCATCAACCGGACCTGCGTCGTCAGTAATAAGCAACCGCTGCCGGACATCCTGGCCTTTCTGCAAAGGGAAACGGAACTGACCAGGGGCACGCTGGTTGAGATTCTGGAAAAATCACAGCGACTGGCGGAATTCAGCATCAACCCGATGGCCTTTATGACCGAAGCCGCCAAGCTGATTAACCAGGCCTTGCATGAACTGATCATCGACGGCATCAAGTATGAACCCATCGCGGGCCAGTTCTATGAAATGCGTCTGTTTGAAGAGAAGGAGGTTGAGGCGTATCTGACCCGGATGTATCAGGTGCGGAGCAAGGATTCCCGCACTCCTTATGATTATATCGTTTATGAGTCGGACGTTGAACATGAAGTGGCAAAGCGCCTGGACACCGATGAACGGGTGAAATTTTTCTGCAAGTTGCCCCGCTGGTTTAAAGTGACGACACCGTTAGGAGATTACAATCCCGATTGGGCGGTGGTGGTGGAAGAAGACAAGAAGCTCTATCTGGTTCGGGAAACCAAGAGTACCCTTGACCGGGACAAGAGGCGGGACAGCGAGAATAAAAAGGTCGATTGCGGCAAGGCTCATTTTTCTGCGCTCGGGGTGGATTTTAAGGATGTTGTGAATATCCATGACCTTCTGCAGGCATAAGGGAAATCAGACAGTTAATCTCAGGCTCTGTCGGAGGTGCCTCCGACTTTGGCCTTGATACCTTTTTTCAAGGCCTGTCTGTTGTAGACATCCAGGGCATCGCGGCGCTTGAGCATGCCGACGACCCATCTTTCTTCCAGGCTTTCGACCACCGGAATCTCTTCAATCCCTTTGATGTCAAAGAGCTGCATGGCGGTATAGAGAGAATCATCCGGCGTGAGCATAAGCACGTTCCGGTTGCAGACTCCTCCGACTTTATAGGCAATGCGTTCCTTTTCGTCCCGGTGCAGAATATTTTTCACATCCTGCAGGGAAACGATGCCGGTCATCCGGCCGGAATCATCAATCACCGGAAAATAAAAGCCGCCTCTGCCCATGCTGAAGATGTCGAGAAGCTGTTTGATATTGGCCTCTTCGCTGATGAAATCGACATCGTCAGTGATGGCGGCACCGACTTTGAGGGATTTCATGATAGCCACTTCGCGACCTTCGTGAATATCGATCCCTTCTCGGGTGAAATCAACGGTGTCGATGGAATCCTCGCAGAATTTTTTGGCCACGACCGTACCGATGATCGAGGTGAGCATGATCGGGATGATGATCTGGTAGTTGCCGGTCATCTCAAAGAGCAGAAAGATGGCAGTCATCGGAGCGTGGGTCGAGGCGGCCAGAAAAGCACCGATACCGACGGTGGCATAGGCCCCTGCGCCGGCAGTCAGAGTCGGCAAGAGCTTGTGGACCACAGAGCCGAAGGTGCCGCCGATCATGGCCCCGATAAAGAGAGACGGCGCAAAGACCCCGCCTGCCCCGCCCGATCCCAGGGTGATCGAGGTGGCCAGGATCTTCAAGAAAACCAGAGCAAGCATCACCAGAGCAACGCCTCCGCCATCCAGAACTTCTTTCATGTAGCTGTAGCCGTCACCCATGACCTGTGGAAAAAACATGCCGACAAGACCGATGCAAAGGGCACCGGTGAGGGGTTTGAGCTGGGGGTGGATCGGCAGATCGCGGTACTTGTCACGAACAAGATAGAAGGTTCGGATGTAGAGGACTGCGGCAAACCCGATAAGCACGGCCATCAGACCATAGAGTGGAATTTCCACGAGCCGGTTGACCACGCTGTATTGGGGAATCTGGAAGGCGCTGGCCATGCCGTAGTAGCTGCGGGTGACAGCGGTGGACATGGCCGAGGCGATCACCAGGGCCGCGAAGGAGGAGATCTCGTAGGTGCCGAGCAAAACAATCTCGGCGGCAAAGAAGACCCCGGCAATAGGGGCGTTGAACATACCGGCGATGCCACCGGCGCAACCGGCGGCGATGTAGACCTTCATTCTGTTGCCTGAGACCCGGAAAAACTGGCCGACTTGTGAGCCCATGGCACCGCCGATCTGGGCGATAGGTCCTTCAACCCCAGCGGAATTGCCTGTGCCGATGGTCAGGGCGGTGGCGATAATTTTGAGCACAATGGTCCGGGCCCGGATGATACCGTCTTCCAGATTGACCTTGCGCAGGAATTTGGTAAAGCCGTAACCGTTTACCTCACCGGGAAAGAGCAGGGAGAGCGGAATGAGCAGGATGGCCCCGGTGAGCGGGATGAGGGGCAGGAGGAGAAGATGCCAGCCGCCCCGGTCGATGCCGAGCAGCCTGCTGCCGCCTTCAAAAAAAAAGTGGTGCACCAGGGCGACAATGCTGCGAAACAGGATGTTCAGCAGGCCGGCGGTCAGGCCGATACAGGTGGCGATAGCCATCATCCGCGTGTTTTCCCCCGGCAGGAATTTTTGCAGGTTCTTTCTCATTTTTTTTGCGGAATGGGGCAGCCGATGACTGCCGCCTGTCGAAGAAAATAATCGTCGGTCATACCGGCAATAAAGTCCCGGACCATGGCCGCGGGCGGCTGGCTTTCGAGGTAGGGCCGGTCCATATCGCTCATAAGGTCGACCTGCAGCTGGCACTTCTCCTGCAGTTTCACCAGATAGTGGCGAAACAGGGCGGAGTAGCAATCCCGAATAAGAGGGAAAGGTTTCTTGGTCTCCGGGGCCAGATATATCCGTGTGTAGTTGAAGGTCTTGAGCTCGGCGAGGGCCTCGGCAATCTCTTCGCTGAAACCGATGGCTGGAGCTGGCTGCGATCCCTGTCCGTTGGGGCCGGGGACCGAACTTGCGGTGATCAGGTCGGTGACCAGATTATAGACGATGGTGCCGTTGGTGTCGCCGAGGATTGCGCGGCATCTCTTGGGGATATCAGCACGATGGATCAGGCCGAGGACGATGGCATCCTCAATGTCCCGGCCTATGTAGGAGATGGTGTCGGCCAGTCTGACCACGCAGCCTTCCAGGCTTGCCGGGTACAGCGGGTAGGCGGGATCGGCCTGTTTGGCAGCAAATCGGGTCTCAAAGTCGCTGAAGGTGGCGGCGGAGTCGGGGTGCAGGGTGCGCGAGTGGGCCTCGCCGTCATGGCAGAGGATGCCGTCGAGGGTCTGCAGGGTGAGGTTCCAGCCCCGACCTTTGCGCTCCAGTCGATCAAGAAATCGTACGGATTGGATATTGTGCTGAAAGGCGGGCAGTCCATATTCCACACAGAGTTCCGAGAGAAAGCGCTCGCCGTCATGGCCGAAAGGCGGGTGACCGATATCGTGGCCGAGGGCGATGGCCTCAATCAGGTCTTCGTTCAGGCGGAGAAAGCGGCCGATAGTTCGGGCCACCCTGGCCACCAGTTGCACATGCAGAACCCGGTGGGTGATGTGGTCGTTTTCTATCAGGCAGAAGACCTGGGTCTTGTCGATATATCGGGCATATGCTCTGGAATGGAGAATCCGGTCGGCATCGAGGGCGAATTGCTGTCGGTAGCCGGTCTTTTCCTCGGTGTGTCGCCTGATACCCTGTCGGCTAAAAGTTGCGGCAGATGAGAGTCGCCTCTCTTCGTCTTCATTGAGGAGGTTCAAACGGGAAAATAGAGCCTGATGGTCGACGGCGCCTGACATACTGGTCTCTAGCGGTTAAAGATAATTGGATGGTGTTTCCCGGAAAAGCTGGATAGTATACAATCGATCATGCACTTGCCTCGTGAGCCAGTCGTCTGTCGGGGTGGGGGTGTTTGGGGGCGGTGGATCGACGGAGAGAGCGGCCAAGCCGGCCTGCTCAAATCATCGCATCGTCCGGATTTTTCGAATGCTCAAGGCAGCCGGACAGACATTCTTCACAATTCGTGCTGGTCTTGCCTTCTCTGCAGAAACTGGCGAATCCTTTGATCAGGTCCTCGCCGCCTCGCGGGCAGCACTGCATGAACTGGGTAAAACTGATCATCCGGGAGATGACTTCCGGGGGAGCGGCATGCTCAATCCGGCAGGCGGCCTCTTCGGAGATGGTCCGGTCAATGGCCAGGACCTCGATGAAGAACCGCTTCAGGGCATCATGGCGGAAGATGACATCCTTGGCGACTTTCTGGCCCTTGGTTGTCATGGTGATGTGCTCGTAGGGGGCGTAATTGATCAGGCCTTTCCTGGCCAATGCCCGCAGTGCTTCCGTCACCGAGGCGCGGCTGACTTCGAGGCGGCTGGCGATCTCTTTGCTCCGGGCTACATGTTTTTCGTTGACGATGTGGTAGATTGCTTCAATGTAGTCTTCGAGGCTGGCACTGAGATCTCTGGTTTTTTTCATGTCCTGTCAACGTCAATGGCTGGGGGGATGGACCGGGGCAGCCGATTTCTGCAAAACCGGTTGCCAAGTCTTTTCGGCCCTGTTATACGGCAGTAACCTACAGTCCTTTTGGAACGTCGTCAAGCCGGGATGAACAATTAATAGATACGTTTTGAAAAACCGATGCTGAGTGAACTGCGAATAGAAAATCTTGCCCTGATAGAGTCTCTTGGCCTGAGTTTTGACCAGGGAGAGGGGAGTGGTCTGATAGTTATGACCGGCGAGACAGGTGCCGGTAAGTCCATCATGCTGCGGGCCATTGGTCTTTTGACTGGCGGCAGGGCATCCCTCGACTGGATACGTAACGGGGCCGAGGGCTGTACCGTTGAAGCGGTTTTCGAGCTCAAGCCAGAGAACAGGCGGCTGCATGCCCTACTCGAAGAAGGTGGCTTTGCCGACGAAGACACGGTGATTATTAAAAGAACCCTTACCACGGCCGGGCGCAGCAGGCTCTATGTCAACGGCTCATTGGCCACGACCCGCCAGGTCTCCGAACTGACGGCTGATCTGCTCAGTATCGCCAGTCAGCACGATCACCAGCAGTTGCTGCAGCCCACTCTTCACCTGGATTTTCTTGATACGCTCGGAGAACTCTGGCAGGACCGAGAGGCCCTGGCCGCAGTCTATGCCGACTGGCAGCACAGACGTGCAGAGCTTGCCGATTTGCAGAAACAGGAGCAGGACAAGGAGCAGCGTCTGGATTTTCTCAAATTTCAGCTCGATGAAATCCAGGAGGCCGCTGTGGAAGAGGGCGAAGACGAGCAACTGGCCGCCGAGAAAATGCGCCTCAAAAGCACAGGATCTCTCATCAAGCTCAGCCAGGAAAGCTATGCCCTTTTCTCGACCACCCTGCTCGACGGTTTGACCCGGATCCGTAAAAACATGGAGCACCTGGTCGCCCTCGATCCCGAGGCTGCGACCCTGGCTGAGGAGTTGAGCAGCTATTCCTTCCTGGCCGAGGACCATGTCCTGCACTTGCGCCGTTACCGCGATTCCCTGGAAAATGACCCGGTGCGCCTGGAGTGGGTCAGCGAGCGCCTGGATCAGCTGCAGTCCCTGAAGAGAAAATACGGTGCGACCCTGGCTGATGTCCTGCTTTTCGCCGAAAATGCCGAACGTGAGCTGCTCTTCTGGGAGAACATGGAAAAACGGGGGCAGGAACTCGAAGAAGAGGTGCGAGTCTTGGAGAGGCAGGCCTGTGCTCTGGCGGAGGAACTCTCGAAAAAGCGCCAAGACACGGCCCGAGAGATGGAACAGGCAATGGGGCATGAGCTTGCTTCCCTGGCCTTCCGGCAGTCGGGATTTGCGGTGCACTGGCAGGAACTTGACAGAATTCCCGCTACCTTGCGAGCCACTGGTTGGGATAGGGTTGAGTTTTTCTTCTCGGCTAATCCGGGAGAACCGGCCCGGCCGCTTGCCAAGGTGGCCTCGGGCGGCGAATTATCCCGCCTCATGTTGGCCCTCAAGTGTCTACTGGCCCGCCGAGATATGGTCGAAACCGTCATCTTTGACGAGGTCGATGCAGGTATTGGCGGTGAGGCCGCCGAGGCGGTGGCCAGAAAGATTCAGGAATTGGCCGCCCATCATCAGGTGTTCTGCATCACCCATCTGCCACAGATAGCCGCTCGCGGCACCCTGCATTTTCAGGTCTCAAAAGAGGTAGTGGAAGGGCGTACCCTGTCGACCGTTGTCCCCCTGAACAGACCACAACGAGTGCAAGAATTGGCCCGGATGCTGGCCGGAGACTCGGTCACGGAACAGACCCAGGCCTGGGCCGAGGAATTGTTGCAGAAAGGACGGGCTGCGGCATGACAAAAATCAGAGCCCTGGCCCTGTTTTCGGGGGGGCTGGATTCGATCCTGGCGGCGAGGGTGGTTGCTGCCCAGGGCATCGAGGTCCTAGCGGTCAAGTTTGTCACCCCCTTCTTCGACTACGAGATTCTCGCCGATATTCCCCGCTACACCAGGACCGTGCAGGAAAAATTCGGTATTAATGTGCTGGTCGAAGACATCAGCGTTGGCTATCTGGATCTCCTGCATCACCCCCGGCATGGTTTTGGTAAGAATTTCAATCCCTGTATCGATTGCAAAATCTTCATGCTGACTCGCGCCAGGGATCTGATGGACGAACTTGGTGCCGCCTTTCTGGTAACCGGCGAGGTTCTTGGCCAACGGCCGATGTCCCAGCGCCTTGACACTCTGCATGTCATCAGTCGTGATTCGAACAGCCGACCGTTTTTGTTGCGGCCGCTGAGCGCCAAACTCTTGCCGGAGACGGATCCCGAGCGACAGGGCCTGGTCGATCGTGAGCGTCTCCTTGACTTCAGAGGGCGCGGGCGATCCCGGCAGATTGCCCTGGCCGGGGAATTCGGGATCAAGGATTTTCCCGCACCAGCCGGCGGCTGTATCCTGGCCGACCCGATTCTCAGTCGCCGCATTGCCCGACTCTATGCCGATCAGTTTGTCCTCAGGCCGGAAAACATCACCGTCTCAGACGTCCGTCTGCTTCTGGTTGGCCGTCAATTCATCCTGCCGGGCGGCGGCTGGCTGATTCTTGGCCGCATCGAAAAGGAGAACGACCAGATCGCTCAGCAGGCCGGGCCGGATGACGCCCTGCTGTATATGGAAGAACGGCCTGGGCCTGCGGCACTGCTCAGGCAGGCTGCCAGTTGTTATGCCAATGCATCTGCTAGAGACAGGGATCTGCAGCTGGCGGCGGGCTTGGTGGTCCGCTATGGCCGCAAGGAAAAAGGCGTGGCGCAGGCCGGAGAAGTGGTAGTTCTGCTGGCCGGGGAGCGGCAGATGATCATTGCCGACCCCCTTGACGACCTGCAATCTGCCGGCTGGATGTTGTGAGATCTGCTGTTTTCCTGCTCAATTTCACTCTGCTTGTGGCAGTTTCCTCAGTTCTGTCATCAACCCCTGATACTGCTCTTCACTGCTCGCCTTGTTGATCTTTTTCAGGAGCTTCTCCTGGCCGGGAAAAGAGAAGATGAGATAGGCCCACAGCTGCTTCATCCGCCCCAGGAGATGACTTGGACCAAAGAGCCTCTGCCGGTACTCGTTGTATAATTCATCATGGAAGGCCATGATCCGCCGGCGTTTCTCCTGGCCCGAAAATGACTCAGTGCCTTTGATGGCGGCCGGCAGAAAGGG
>JAUYSF010000320.1 GCA_030696435.1 Desulfoprunum sp.
ACCAATATGGTTGCCTCTGCAGCCGAGGAAATGACCTCGACAATCAATGAAATAGCCGAGAATGCCGAGCGGGCCAGGAATGTTTCGAGCAAAGCGGTTGATCAGGCGACGAGCGCCTCTGAAAAAATGGAGGAACTTGGCCGAGCAGCCCAGAAAATCGGCATGGTGACCGAAACGATTACCGAAATATCCGAGCAGACGAATCTCCTGGCCCTGAACGCCACTATCGAAGCGGCACGAGCGGGTGAGGCCGGAAAGGGCTTTGCCGTAGTTGCCAACGAAATCAAGGATCTGGCCAGGCAGACGGCCCAGGCGACGTTGGATATCAAGAAACAGATTGATGATGTCCAGCGCACGACCAAATCAACCGTCACCGAGATTAATCAGATTTCTCAAGTGATCAGCGGGGTCAACGATATCGTGGCAACGATTGCCACGGCCGTTGAAGAGCAGACCGCAGCGACCAGGGAGATCGCCAATAACATCGCCCAGGCCAGCCAGGGGATTCAGGAGGTCAACGAGAATGTGAGCCAGAGCTCGACTGTGGCCGGTGATATTACGCAGGATATCAGCAAGGTTAATCAAGCCGCCACAGGGATTTCCCAGAGCAGTAGACAGGTGCAGGCCAGTTCTGAGGATCTGCAGCGCATGGCCACCGAACTCAATACGATTGTTGGAAATTTTAAGGTCTGATTGTCAATCTCTCTCCTCTCTCATCAATGTAGCAATAATTGGCAGAACGTTACTCTTAAAATAGAGGCCGGGCACCCCGGTTGTTTCGCAGAATAGTTACAAAGTGTTATGAGGAGCAAGAGATGCAACATCGTCCCCTCGAAGACAAAAAGAGCATGCCATGAAAAGGATCTTTTTTAATATACTCTTTCTACTGGTTTTCCTGGGGACAGCCTGGTCGGCCGAGACGGTACGGGTGACTGGCCATTCTGACCGTGCACCTTTTGACTGGCAGGAGGGTGAGAAAATACGTGGGGCGGCGGTGGAGATTATTGAAACCATCTTTCATGAACTGCATATCGATGTCGAGTCTGAGTATGTCGGGCCCTGGGCTCGGTCTCTGCTGAATCTTGCAGAAGGCCGGATTGATATAATGTGTGGGGTGTATGCAACACTGGAAAGACGACAATTTGCTGAATTTTCCGTGCCTTTCCGCGAGGACAGGGTATCACTGTTTGCCTGGCGGGCAAGATCTTTGCCGTTTCGTAACTGGGAAGATCTGGAGGGTAAGACCATCGGTGATATTATCGGGGCAAGCCGTGGAAGGGAGTTTGACGCGTGGCGACAGAAACATGCCAGGATGGAATATGTGTCGGACAATGTCAACAACCTGAAAAAACTGGAGAAGGGGAGGATTGACTGTTTCGTGATGAGTCATGATTCCGGCCTTATCTTTATCAAAAATCACGGCTATGAGGGCAGGATCGTGCCGTTGGAAAGGCCGGTAGATACAAACGATCTGCGTTACGGGATATCGAAAAAATCACCATTTGTCAAATACTTGCCCCAGATCAACAAGCGGATCGAGGAATTGCGGGCGGATGGCACTATTGACAGGATAATTCAAAGAAACATTGACCTGTTTAACTCCGGTCCCCGGCAGGAGAAGGGACAATGAGCGGCCAGGCTGGAAGCCAAAAAGGAAAACGATTTTTAGGGTAATTTCCAGAAAGGATCGCTGAAGGAGCAGAAAATGGAGTTGCAGGAAGTTATGCCAATTCCAAATCAAGCAGCCTGAAACAACAAGGGGACGGAGAGATATCTCTCCGTCCCCTTGTTGTTTCAGGGAAAAATCAGCTGGAATCAGACGATATGCTCCAAGCCGGGGGCCGGGAAGCCTTTGCAGAGAGCCCTAACCTGTTCAGCAACCTTGGCGAGGAGGGCCTCATTTTCCGGATCGGAGATAACCGTATCGAGAAGATTACCGATCTCGATCATCTCGGCTTCCTTGAATCCGCGTGAGGTCACGGCCGCTGCACCCATTCTGATGCCGCTTGGGTCAAAGGGTTTGCGGGTGTCGAAGGGGATGGCGTTACAGTTCAGGACGATGCCTGCGGTATCAAGGGCCTTGGCCGCCTTCTTGCCGGAGATCCCTTTATTGGTGAGATCGACCAGCATCAGGTGATTTTCGGTGCCATTGGTGATCAGTCTGTAGCCTTTCGCCATGAGGGTTTCAGCAAGCACCCCGGCATTTTTGACGATCTGATGGGCATACTGTTTGAATTCCGCCGTCGAGGCCTCTTTGAGGGCCACGGCAATGGCGGCGGTAGTGTTGTCGTGCGGTCCGCCCTGGATGCCGGGGAAGACGGCCTTGTCGATGGCTTGGGCATATTTTCCCTTGCAAAGGATCATCGCCCCACGCGGGCCGCGCAGGGATTTGTGGGTGGTCGTTGTCACCACGTCGGCGTAGGGCACCGGCGATGGATGGGCACCACCGGCGACCAGACCGGCAAAATGGGCCATATCAACCATGAACAGGGCCTCGACCTCATCGGCAATCTCGCGGAATTTCGGAAAATCAAGAATTCGGGGATAAGCGGAGTGGCCGGCGATGATGATCTTCGGCCGGCAGGCTATGGCCTTGGCCCTGATGGCCTCATAGTCCAGCAGGCCGGTTTCTGCGTCGAGTTGATATGACTGGGCGTCGAAATATTTTCCGGAGATGCTGACAGGCGAGCCATGGGTCAGGTGGCCACCGTGGGGCAGGGCCATGCCGAGGATGGTATCGCCGGGGCTGAGGAAGGCCAGGTAGACTGCCAGGTTGGCGGGCGATCCCGAATAGGGCTGGACATTGACATGCTCGGCACCGAAAAGCTCCTTGGCCCGTTCAATGGCGATGGTCTCCACCTGATCGATGATCTGCTGTCCTTCGTAGTAGCGTTTGCCGGCATAGCCTTCTGAGTACTTGTTGGTCAGTACCGAGCCGGTTGCCTGCAGGACTGCGGCAGAGACGTAGTTCTCCGAGGCGATAAGCCGGATTTTCTCCGATTGGCGTCTCTCTTCCTGTTGCACCAGGGCAAAGATCTCCTGGTCGGTGTGTCTCAATTCTTCCATTTGCTTTCCTTTGTCATTCGAGAGTGTCTGGGCGTATCTCGAGTTCATCCGGGGTCTTCTGAAGTGCTGATTTCCCAAGATATAAAAAAACGGTGACAGCAGGCCTGTTGGCCACGATCACCGTAGAACTCTGTTTTAAGAATAAATATGCAGCAGGTTAGCAACGAACGCATAGCTTATGTTGCGATACTCTGGATGCAGTAAGCAAACGACTATAATAAATCCGCATACAATTTCACAGTCTAAAATAGGCAATAAAATAGGGAAAAGAACAAAACGTGGTAGGGGCGGCCACCTCTAGGCCCCTAGCAAAGGAGCAGAAATCCCGGTGTAGTTCTTTCGACAGGTTACGGCAGGTCGGGATAATCGGTGATGACGGCGGTGGCACCATCGGCAAAGAGCTGGCGCTGGCGCTGGCGGTCGTTGACGGTATAGACGTTAATACCGAAACCTGCCGGCCGCAGCATGCGGATCAGGGCTGTATCGGTGATGGCATCGGCGGGATGATAGGCAGAGGCCCCGATAGCCTGCAGGTATCGGATCAATTCCGGCGGGTGCGGCTCACTTTGGAGGACCGCGACGGAAATATGGGGGGCAAGGGCCTTGCACTGAAAGAGATAGTCGTGATTGAACGAGGAGATCAGGACCTGTGCGGCAGCCCCGCTCACTTGGATGACGTTGAGGATTATCGACACCACGTTCCGGTCGAATTTTGTCCCTTTCTGGTCCTTGATCTCGACATTCACCGGCATTTTGTGCCGTAAGGCCCAGCCGAGCATCTCGGCCAGGGTCATGATCCGTTGCGGCAACTGGGCCTGGATATCGTCCGGCGAAACCAGGCCGGCGGCAAGGGTCGCAAAGGGATCTGTCACGAGAAACCAGGACCCGACATCAAGCTCCTTGATTTGGCTCAGGTCCCAGGCGTTGATCTTGAGCGAGCTCAGCCCCAGCTTTTTTGCCAGAAATGGCGCATCCGTTGTCCGTTTCAGGGTCTGATCATGGAAAACAACCGGTATCGCGTCCTTGGTCAGTTGCACATCGATTTCGATGAAATGGCTGCGGCCGAGGCTGGCGGTAAAGGCGCTGAGGGTATTTTCCGGGCGATATGCCCTAAAACCCCTGTGGGCACCGATAAGATGTGGTGCGGTAAATCTGTCGAAGAAGGTCATTTTTTGTCCCTGTGAGACATCGTTGTGCCGGTTCTCGGTCCTTATTTTTCCTTCAGTTTCATCCAATACTGTTCGTAGAGCTGGTTGGTGGCTTCGTCGAGGTTGGTGAGGAATTCGCCACGGGCGGTATCGGCGGCACTCGGATAGACGATGGGATTGTCGCGCACCTCTTCTCGGAGATACTGGCCGACTTTGGCGTTGGGTGAGGAGTAGCCCATCTCGCTGCTGATGGTGGCCGCGACCTTGGGCTGCAGGATATAATCGAGGAACAGGTGGGCCTCGATTATATTTTTCGCCCCTTTGGGCAGACAGAAGCTGTCGAGCCACAGGCTAAAACCTTCTTTTGGGTAGAGATAGGTGATAGCCGGATTCTCTGTATTGGCGATATAGGCCTCACCGTTCCAGACCACACCCGCCGCCACTTCACCGGAGAGCAGGGCCTGTTTGGGTGAGTCGGAGTCAAAGGTCCGGACCGAAGGGATCAGTTCCTTCATCTTCTTGAAGGCCTGTTCGAGATGGACCGGGTTCGTATCGTTGATCGGATAGCCGAGGACCTTCAGGCCAAGGCCCATCACCTCACGTGAGTCGTTGGGCAGCAGTAGTTTACCCTTGAGTTCGGGCTTCCAAAGATCGGCCAGATTCCGGACAGTCTCGGCACCGAGAAGGTCGGTATTGACGGAGATGGAAGTGGAGCCCCACATATAGGGCACGGAATAACTGTTGTCCGGATCGAAGGGCTGATTGATGAACTGTTTGCCGAGATTTATGAGATTGGGTAGCTGTTTCTTGTCGAGCGGCATGAGCAGGCCCTGATCACGCATCAGGCCGACATAATAGGAAGAGGGGACGATCAGATCATAGCCCTTGCCGACCAGCTTGATCTTGGCGTACATCGCCTCGTTGCTGTCATAGGTCGAGATATTGACCTTGATGCCGGTCTCTTTGGTGAAATCGGCGATGACCTTGTCCGGGATATATTC
Source organism: Desulfoprunum sp. (assembly GCA_030696435.1). Taxonomy (GTDB): domain Bacteria; phylum Desulfobacterota; class Desulfobulbia; order Desulfobulbales; family Desulfocapsaceae; genus Desulfoprunum. The sequence goes on from JAUYSF010000320.1 coordinate 5,216, forward strand.
GGACCATATGTAGATATATAATTCACGGTCGGCGGCCAGGAGGGGGGAGGCCAGGCCGAGACAGAAAAGTGAGAACACTACCAATAAATTGAAGATCTTTATCATTTTTTCTCCTTGAGCAACTGCCGGGAGATGATAACGGCAGTTACGGTTATGGCCATCATGACGACGCACAGGGCGTTGACATCCGGTTTGATACCCAGACGGACCATTGAATAGATACGCAACGGCAGGACTTCATAGGTTGGTCCCGTCGTAAAAAAACTGATCATGACATCATCAAGCGACAGGGTGAAGCTGAGCAGCCAGCCGGCGATGACGGCAGGCGTAATAAGCGGCAGGACTATATGGCGGAAGACCTGGTAATCCCCGGCTCCCAGATCGCGGGCGGCCTCGATGATATCTCCTTCAAAACCTTTGAAACGCGAGTAGACGGTGGTGGCGACGAAAGGTACGCTCAGCGTCACATGGGCCATCAGCAGTGTCCAGAAACCGAGCGGCAGTTGGACTGCCAAGAAGAACAGGAGCAGTGAGATGCCGATGACGATATCCGGTGACATCATCATCACGAAGAGGGTGGCGAACATGACTTTGCGGCCGGGAAAGATATACTGGTAGAGGATAAAGGCGGCCAGGGTGCCGATGATACCGGCCAGTGTCGCCGACATCGCGGCAACGCTGAGAGAGCGGAAGGCGGCTTCCATAAGTGACACATTGTCCCACAGCTTGGCGTACCACTCAAAGGTGAAGCCTTTCCAGGCCAGGGAAAATTTTGAGGCATTGAAGGAATAGACTGCCATTATAGCCAGAGGCAGATAGAGAAAGGTGTAGAGCACCGAGGCGTAGGTGAACTTGATCAACCGGCTCATGCCTCTTCCTCCGGTCGGCCCGAGCGTTTGATGCTGTAATAATAGACCAGCAGCATCAGCCCCATGATCAGGGTCATGGCGATACTGGCAGTCGAGCCCATCGGCAGGTTGCGGGCTGTGAGGAACTGGTCGCGGATATAGTTGCCGAGCAGCATGCTGCGGGCCCCGCCCAGGACATCCGCGACATAGAACATGCCGAGTGCCGGTAGAAAAACCAGCATCGAGCCGGAGATGATGCCTGGCATGGTCAGCGGCAGGGTGACGTGGCGGAAGGCCTGCAGGCGCGAGGCTCCAAGATCGCGGGCGGCTTCGAGAAGCCTTGCGTCGAGCCGGATGATGGCGGCATAGAGCGGCAGAATCATGAAGGGCAGCAGGGTATAGACCAGGCCGATGAAGACTGCGGTCGGGGTGTACATCAGCCGCAGAGGCTCTGTGATCAGTCCGCTCCAGAGCAGGAACATGTTGAGGACGCCGTTGACTTTGAGCACCGCCACCAGGGCGTAGGTCCTGATTAGGGAATTGGTCCAGAAGGGGATCATCACCAGCAGGAGCATGACGTGCCGCGTCCCGGGCTTGGCCCTGGCGATGATATAGGCCAGAGGATAACCGACGATGAGGCAGAGGACCATGGCCATGCCGGCCATGGTGAGGGAATCAAGGACAATCCGCAGAATCGAGGCCTCGAAGAGTCGGCCGTAGTTGGTCAGGGTCAGGATCGGCTCTACGGCGACGACCGTTCCCCGCTGCAGAAAACTGACGATGAGCAGCAGAAGATTGGGCAGCAGGGCGAAGATGCAGATCCACGCCAGAACACCGATGATGACCAGACGCCTGAAAAGCGAATTATTCTTCATGGGGAAGGACGACCTCCCAGCCCTCAAGCCAGCTGATTGCCACCGGATCTCCGACCTTATAGGCTACATACTCGCTGTCTTCGTCAAAGAATTCGGTGACAAGGATCTTCTTGCCGCTGTCAAGGGTGAGATCAAGATCGTAGGTCGCGCCCCGGTAGAAGGTGCGGTCGATGCGTCCACGCAGATGACCGTGCGGGGCCGGCTCGTCCTGGTCGATCACCGTGCTGTCGTTGATGGCAGTGAGGCGGAAGTCCTCAGGCCGCAGCAGGACATGGACCGGATCATTCGGCTGAAAGGCGTGATCGGTCCTGAGCAGCATGCCCTGGCCCTCGATCTCCGCCCGGCAAAAGCCGTTGGTCTTTTCCAGGACTCTGCCGTTTAAGATATTGATCTCACCGACAAAGCGGGCGACATAGAGATTGACCGGTTCCTCGTAGACCTCGCGTGGCGTGCCGATCTGTTCGATAATGCCGTGGTTCATGACCACGACCCGGTCCGACATGGTGAAGGCCTCGTCTTGGTCGTGGGTGACGAGGATGAAAGTGATGCCGAGCTGCTGCTGCAGCTGCTTGAGTTCCTTCTGCATCTGTTTGCGCAGGCGGTAATCAAGGGCCGAGAGCGGCTCGTCAAGCAGCAGCACTCGCGGTTTGTTGACAATGGCCCGGGCGATGGCCACCCGCTGCTGCTGGCCGCCGGAAAGCTCGGCTGGGCGGCGGGCTTCCATGCCGTCCAGCTGCACCTGGCGCAGGGCGTCGGTGACGGTCTGACGGATCTGGGCCTCGGCGATACCTGACATGCGTAGGCCGAAGGCCACGTTGTCAAAGATGTTCATATGGGGAAAAAGGGCGTAGTTCTGAAAGACTGTGTTGACCGTGCGCGCCTCGGGCGGTACCTTGTCAACCCGTTTGCCGTCGATCAGCACACTGCCGTGATCGCTCGTTTCAAAACCGCCGATAAGGCGTAGGACTGTGGTCTTACCGCAGCCCGAAGGCCCAAGCAGGGTCAGGAACTCGCCATCGTAGACCGACAGGGTGAAGTCGTGCAGGGCGGGAAGACCCGAAAAGGATTTGCTGACGTGGGAAAGCTCAACGACATGTTTCAATCATACATCCCCCGGTAGGTAGCCCGGATCTTTGAGAGGATCCAGGCAATAGTGAAGCAGGATGCGGCATTCCAGGTTGTGCCGTTTAAGTCACTGATAATATTTGATTAACAGTGATGGTCTCGTGTCTGTTTTGGCCGAGAAGCCAGCGGCAAATCAGCGCTCTTTCAGTTACACTTCGCACCCTGTGTTGTCAAGAAATAATAGTATCGTGAAAAGCATAAATATTGAAGCGGCAATTGTTCTTTTCGTGTCAATCTATAGAACACGGGGTAAAAGAGACAGCGTAGCAACTTTTGCAGCCCATTCCCTCGTGCTGCCTTGAAATACTACAACAATTTTGGCAACTATGCAGAATTACAATTTGAAACGACGGGTTGCAGCCCTCGATGCCGGGGTGGCGGGGCCGCTCTTCATGCTCTCGGCGGCCCTGCTCTTTGCCATGCTCAATATCTGCATCAAGCTGTTGGGCCCTGAATTTTCTCCCTGGGACATCGCCTTTTACCGATCCTTCGGCGGCATGGTCCTGCTGCAGCTGATCTTTGGTCGCCGGCGCAATATCTTCAAGGGCCATAATATGCCCCTGCTCGTTATCCGCGGCTGTGTCGGGGCGGTGGCCTTCCTGTCGATGGTCATGGCCATCCGCCTGCTGCCGGTGTCGACGGCCATGGTTATCTTTTTCACCTATCCTGCTTTTGCCGCGGTCTTTTCCTTCATCTTGCTGAAAGAAGGCATCAACAGATACGAGACCTTCTGTCTGCTCCTGGTCCTGGTTGGGGCCGGAGTGCTCTTTGATTTCAGGTTGACGGGTAATCTCGCCGGTCAGGCCATTGCCCTTGTCGGCGGAGTCTTTGCCGGGCTGGCCATGACCCTGATCCAGAAGCTGCGCCGCGATAACGGCTCGGTGGTGATCTACCTCTATTTCTGCACCATGTGCGCCATTGTAGCGGCCCCGAAGTATCTTATGAATCCGACCTTCCCCACGACGGCGGTCGAAGGGATTCTCATCCTCGGGATTATTCTGTCCTCGCTCACCGCCCAGCTCCTGATGAACCAGGGATTTCTCTACTGCCGCGGTTGGGAGGGCGGGGTGTTTATGTCGAGCGAGGTGGTCTTTACCGCCATTGTCGGCATCAGTTTTTTGGGCGATCCGGCGAGCTGGCGTTTCTGGCTGGGCGGTTTTCTGATCCTCGGCAGCATCACTCTGCTCAACCGTCTGCGGGCCGCGAAGGGTAAGGAGGACGGCGATGAGCCGTCGGTTTCTGCACCATCTGTGGCAGGACGAGGCAAGACCGAGGCGAAAGAGATACCATGACAGCCCTTGTCCTCTTTGTCCTGACCTATCTCGGCATCGCCTTCGGCCGCCTGCCGGGACTGGCCATTGATCGCACCGGCATTGCCTTGCTCGGGGCCATTGCCATGGTTGTCTCCGGTGTAATGACCACGACCGAGGCCTTTCACGCCGTCGACATCCCGACCATCCTCCTGCTCTACTCGTTGATGGTCATCTCGGCCCAGTTGCGCCTCGGCGGTTTCTATGCCTGGTCGGCGAGGGGAATCATTCCGTTGCTGGGACGGCCGCGGCTCTTTCTCGGGGCCTCGATGCTCTTAAGCGCCGGTCTCTCGGCTCTTTTAGCCAATGATATCGTCTGCCTGGCCTTTACGCCGGTGCTGATCCACGGGCTGGTGGCAGCCCGGCTCAACCCCGTGCCCTTTCTCATCGGCCTGGCCGTCGCCAGCAATATCGGCTCGGCCGCCACCATCATCGGCAATCCCCAGAATATGCTCATCGGCCAAAGAGCCCATCTCAATTTTGATGCTTTTGTCTTCTGGTGCCTGCCGCCCTCAGTCGTCGCCCTGCTCGCCGGTTTTCTGCTGATTCTCTTCTTGTACCGCCGGCAGTTTGTGGCCGGGCCGGAGAGTGAGGCCGCCCACCTTGATCGTAGGGCCTGCTGGCCGGTCTTCAATCGGCAGCAGACGGCCAAAGGACTTGTGGCCATCACCGCCCTCATCGTTCTGTTCTTCACCCCGGTGCCCCGGGAGGTCTCGGCTATTGGTCTGGCCGGGCTGCTGCTCTGTAGCCGGCGCAACGATACCCGCAAGATCCTGGGGTTGGTGGACTGGCATCTCATCACCCTGTTCTGTGCCCTGTTCATCGTGGTGCACGGCATCTCGCAGGGCGATATGCCGACCCGCCTGATGACCTTTCTGCGGGAAGGGGGCGTGCACCTTGACAATCCCCTGATCCTCACCGGAGTTGCCGCGTTTTTAAGCAATATTTTCAGCAACGTCCCGGCCGTGATGTTGCTCATCCAGTTTCTCGACCCCGGCGATCACCGGCTCTGGTACGCCTTGGCGGTCTCAAGCACCTTTGCCGGCAACTTCATCCTCCTCGGTTCAATCGCCAACCTCATCGTGGTCGAACAGGCGGCTACCGAGGGTGTCCTAATTTCTTTTAGGGAACATGCCAAGACCGGCATTCCCGTTACCCTTTGCAGCCTGTTGATCCTGGTCGGCTGGATTATGATATATGGCTGAATTTCCACTTCCCAATCCAATACACGGTGAACCAGATGAATGAAATTGGCATTGACCTGAAACAGCATATCCGCACGATCCCCGACTGGCCGAAAAAAGGTGTGATGTTTCGCGACATCAGCTCACTTCTGGAGGACAGGCTGGTCTTCCGTAAGCTCATCGACCTTTTTGTTCATCGCTATTTCACCACCATCATTGATGCGGTGGTCGGCATCGATGCCCGCGGTTTCATCATCGGCGCCCCGCTGGCCTACGAGCTGAACGCCGGTTTCATCCCGGTGCGTAAAAAGGGCAAACTACCGGGCAAGACCATCTCCGAGGCCTATGCCCTGGAATACGGCGAGGCCGAGGTAGAAATCCAGACCGACTGGCTGCAGCCCGGCTATCGGGTGATCCTTATCGATGACCTCATCGCCACCGGCGGCACTATGCTGGCAGCGGCTACGCTGCTGAAGCGCCTTGAGGTTGAGATTATCGAGGCGGCAGCCATCATCGATCTGCCGGATCTCGGTGGCAGCAGGAGACTGCGGGAAGCAGGCTTGGTTGTGCACAGCTTTTGTGCGTTTGCGGGGGAGTGATGCCTTTCGCCGCTAATATTTTTTGGCGCTTCTCGTTGTGTTACAGAGAGATGTGGCTGATATAAAGAGAAAACATGCTAAAAGCCAAAGGTGGACTTGACCCCTTTTTGAGTGTATATTACTCCAATATGCCGTAAGGCAACCGGTCATTCTCCCGGATCATGAATTCCATGCCAGACAAACCGGCATCAATTTGGCGTGAACCGCTCTGGAAAGGCTGGGGGACCTCCAGCTAGTACTCCGTTCAATTGAAAACGCCTCTTTGTGCTCGAGTCATAATCTTGTTTAACTGATTGCACTCATGAAGAAAAACACTCTTTCTCTTGTATTTTTGATCATCTTTTTCCTACTTGGTCCAGTGCCGGGCCAAGCCCAAGCCATCTCGCCGAATTTTCCCAGGCTCGGGATGTGGTGGCCGGATCCGTGGAACCAGCCTCTTGCCGCTATCGCCCGATACGACTGGGTCATTCTCGGGGAATGGAACAGTGCGTTTATCGGACCGCTCAAGGCTATTCATCCGCAGATGCAGCTCCTGAATTCGACCAACGGCTGCGAATTGTCCTTCAATCCTGACGCTGGGGCGGACCCGGAAGAAAATCGGGAAGTCCGGGCGGTGGCGTCGCAATGGTTTTTGACCCAGGTGGGAACCACCCTGACCGCCGCCGTCAATGCCACGACGACGGAGTTCAAGGTGGCGGCTGTTTCGGCCACTGCCGGGACCACGACTATAGATCTATTCGTAACAAACGAGGCGGTGCTCATAGAGGGAGAAAGCGCTTGGGTGACGGCGGTGGATAAGGCCCGCAAGACCCTCACCGTACGGCGCGGGTATGTGCGGCCGGCTGCATCGCATCCGGCGGGCGTCAGGTTGGCGGCTCATATCACCTTTTGGCCCGGAAGTTGGCTGTTAAATCTCAGCAGCCAATGTCCACTAGGTTTGGCTCGGGACGGCTCGAGCACGCCCGAGATCTGGGCCGATTATAACGCCGGCAAAGCGATCACCCTGGTACAATCCGGGGCCTGGGACGGCATTCTGCTCGACAGGACCGATACCGACCAGAGCTGGCTTATCGGCAACTCCACGGCGAGGTCCATTGATCCGGATCAATCGAACCGACTGCTGACTGACTACAGCGGTTTTGACACGGCCTGGAATAACGGTATCCGGCGCTACGAACAGGCTATCAGGACTGGTGTCGGGCCGGACAAAATCGTCTTTTCCAATCTCGGCATGGCCAACTTCGACCTGCTGAACGGCAATAATTTTGAAGGATACCCGAAGGCCGACGGCGATATGACGGCCTGGCGGCAACTGGTTTTCGGACCGCTGTCAGGCCAGACGGCGGGATATGGCGACTGGGCCCTGCATGGCCGGTCACCGAATATCACCATGGTCGAAACCTATCAGGACGATTCCGGGCCGAATCCGTCCGGTTCCGGCGCCTACGACAATCCTTGCACCCAACCGGGCTTTGTCCCCGATTACCGGAAGATGCGTTTCGGTTTGAGCACAACGCTGCTGAACGACGGTTACTTCAGCTATGAAATCAATACTAACGGCCATGGATCTCTCTGCCTGATGTGGTTTGATGAATACGATAACGCTGGCAAAGGACGGGGTTATCTCGGGCAGCCGGCCGGAGCGGCGTATCGGGCACTCGGGCCGCTTACCGCTGCGAATCTGCTGCCGGATGCCAGTTTTGAGACCTCGCTCGGCGGTTGGAACCTGTGGTTCGATAGCGGCTATGCCGCCTCCGTTTCGAGAGATAGCCAGACGGCTGCCGCTGGTGTCGCCAGTGCCCGGATCGATGTGAGCCAAAGCCAGGGAACGGACTGGCAGGTCAGCTTTTCTCATGGCACTCTTCCGGTCATTTCAGGAAAATCATACACCCTTTCCTTCTGGGCGAAGGCCGACAGAGCCGGCCGGTCGCTCAGTAGCTGGGTCCAGCAGAGCGACGATCCCTGGCGGCAATACGTCAATTTCGGGGCGGTACAGTTGGGGACAGATTGGCGCTATTACGAACTCTCCGCGACAACCGACGGTTCGAACTCAGCGGCGGAGCTGCTGTTCGGATTAGGACAGGCCATCGGCACAGTGTGGCTGGACGACATCCGGCTGCAAAACGGTTCCCGTCAGGTATGGCGCCGGGATTACGAACGGGGAACCATTGTGGTGAACGCCACTTCAGTGGCCCAGATCGTACCGCTGGGAGCCGCTTTCAGGAAAATACAAGGCCACCAGGACCCCGTGAACAACGATGGGCGTCTCGTGCAGACAGTGACGATCCCTCCTTTTGATGGGCTGATCCTGCTGAAAGAAACCGGCCCGAAACCTTCGGTGCTTTTACCCCCGCTCCTGCTTCCCCTGTTGCTCGACGAATAGAAAAGCAGTCCCGTAAAAGAAAGAGGGGGGCAGATCTGCCATTGGCTTTTTTCTATCGAATATCCAGATCAAAGCCTCTACGGCTGGGCGGGCTCATTCTTTTTCCAAATTGAAAATCTGCGATCGTTTACTTCGTCATGGAAATCGACAAGGTTACTGAAGGCCCGTCCTTCTCGTAGGAGTTCATAGGCTCCGGTTGTACGGCCCAGTTCCAGGAATAACTCGTGCTCGCGAAGGGTATGGCAAAGGACCACGAGCCATCCGCCTGGCCTGGTGGAAGCGGCTGCCTGAGAAGGATGTTTCGTGACATCAGCTCACTTCTGGAGGACAGGCAGGTCTTCCGTAAGCTCATCGACCTCTTTGTCCATCGCTATTTCACCTCCATCATTGATGCGGTGGTCGGCATCGATGCCCGCGGTTTCATCATC
>JAUYSF010000321.1 GCA_030696435.1 Desulfoprunum sp.
TTCTCACGGTAGTGTTCCGCGACAAATTGGGCCACCTTCTCGATGCGGTCTTTGCCCTTGAGAAAATTCTTCAGGTTTACCGCCCGTTCAAGGATCTTGTTCAGCTCCTCGATATCCGCCACACCCTCGGCTTCGGCCAGGGAGAGGAATTCCTTATCGAGGGTTTCGTGCGGCACCAGCATCTCGTTTGGGGCAAGACTGTAGTAGAGCGGCAACGTCGTGCCGTCGCCAATGCTGTCGGCAATGGAATACTTGTGCAGATAGCCCTTGTCATCCTCGCAGCCGAAGGTCTTGAAGGTGCCGCGCCCGTAAGCTGTCTTGTCTACCGGTGTGCCGGTAAAGCCAATGTAACTGGCGTTTGGCAGCCCGGCCATGAGAAAGTTCCCCAGATCGCCACCCGTGGTACGGTGCGCCTCATCGATCAGTACATAGATGTTCGACCGCGTATTGATCTTCGCCGGCATATCACGGAACTTGTGGATCATCGTGACGATGATGCCCCGGTAATCGTCGCGCAAAAGCCTGTTGAGCCGCGTAATGCTGGTGGCATGTTCCAGATTACCCAGACCCAGCGCAGCAAGATTCCTGAGCATCTGATCTTCCAGCTCATTACGGTCGATCATCAGCAGCACCGTTGGCTTGTCCGCCGCAGGCGCGCGGAAGAGCCGCTCCGCCGCCTTGATCATGGTGAAGGTCTTGCCGCTGCCCTGGGTATGCCAGACGAGGCCGCGCCTGCGCATGGGATCGAGGGCGCGGCTGATCACCTGCTCCACCGCACCGGTCTGGTGCTGGTGCAGGATGTATTTGTTCAGCTCCTCGTCTTTTTCGGCAAAGACGATATAGTCCTTCAGGAAGGCGAGCAGCTGCGGGATGGCGCAGAAGCTCTTCACCTTGGCCTCCAGTTTGCCGACCTCTTTATCCTTCCAGTTGAAAATATTCCGCCGCACGGTGTTCCAGCTGACTCCGTAAGAAAAACCGATGGCGTCGGTGGCGGTGAAGAGCTGCTGCGACACGAACAGCTCGGGCGTCTCACGGTGGTAGCGGCGGATCTGGTCCACCCCCAGGGCAATCGCCTCATCCTTACTGGCATTCTTGCACTCGATCACCAGCACCGGGATGCCGTTGATGAGAAAGACGACATCCTCCCGCGTGCCGAAGTGGCCGTTGTGAAAGGCCCACTCCTCGGTGACTTCGTAGACGTTTCGCCTCCGAGCCGGAGTGGCGGTTATGTCCTCGTAATCGATCAGGATCAGGTCGCGCTCACGCCTCTCTTCGTGGTCGAAGAACTTGCCCCGGTTGCGCAGGTGCTCAACGAATTCCCGGTTACCGTAGATGTTGGCGTGGAGATGGCCGAACTGCCCGAGCAAGGCACCCTCGGCCTCGGCGTAACGCGGATTGAATTCCCGCACCTTGGCGTCGAGCAGATCATCGAAGAAGAGCGTGCGGTTTCTGGCGCGGTCGGCAGGCGGCATCTCCGGATCAAACCCGCGCCGCTGCTCCGCTTCCTCGCGGGACACAACGGTCCAACCGATGGCCTCGGCGTATTCGAGGATGCGGGCTTGGACGGTTTTATGTTCTCCGGGTTTCATGTAAAGGGCTCCAGTCTCAATGCAGCTTGTATCTTGTCCCGCTGCTCCGGATTTACGCGCGATTCATCCGCATAGTCCCGCCATCCCGCGACAACATCCCTCACTTCATCAATGATCGTTTCCGCACGCCCGCGCTTCATCGAAGCGCTATTTGCACACGCTTTGAAATCCTCCAGAGTAAATCCGCTCCGCTTGCCATTCATCGTCATTTGATGGCTCGATGTCCATTTCCCGCTTGGTTGATAGCTGTAGGTCATGTCGAACGCGGGTGAGAGTGACCAGTTTCCCGACCGGTCCATCAGGAAGGCAATGTTCTTTACGTGATCATCCTGGTTACGGGCCACGATATTGAAAACCATCCGTCGGAACTGCTCCTCGATGGCAGCCATCGGCAACTCCAGCCGGCGGATTACCAGCAACGCCTGCTCGTAGCCGTATGCTCCTGCCTGGTTGAAATCATAATGCGCCATACCACAAAGCGACTGCATGTGCAGCTTACCTCCACCATCCAACCGGTCGAACCGCTTCGTCATGAAATGGCGGCGCCCGTTCTCCTCGAACAGGCGGCACAGACTCATGGCGATTCCCGCGTCTACTGCCATCCTGAAATAGGCATGCTCAATCGCACCGTATCCCTTTGGGTCCTCCAGCTCCTTATCCTTGTTGCCGCTGACCCCGTCGAATTTCATCAGCCAGTATTCAAACCCGCTGCCCGCCTTTACCTGCCCTGACCGGACTTCGTTCGTTTTCGGATTCCAGGCGATCACTGCCTTGGCTCGCGCCCCGCCCGCAGAAGTACCGACCCGCAGAATATCCTGCAGAGCCGTTTCCTTCCCCTCCTTGTGGAACCATCCCTGCAGGTTGTTGCGATGTGTCAAAACTTCCGAAGCCAGCTCTACCAGTTTGTCGACTTCGATACGGGAAGCGCCGGGTGCGGCCAATCGGGTTGCCGGCGCATACTCCAACGCACCCACGCCGCGCGAACCGATATAACAGAGGCGCTCCACCGCATTGAACGATTCCGGCATGCGTCCGGACCGGGCAAGCCAGGCATCGATCAACACATTACCAAACCGGTCCGGCAGTGAATCCGCCAAAAGCCCCGGAAGACCTTGGAAGGTTTCCGGTTGCAGCGATGGGAAGGAGTAGAGTCGGCTGGATAGTGGCATCATCAGCGGGGCCACCTCGATACCGCTACTGATGAACGCCCTGTCATATTCAAACGTCGCAGTCGCGGCATCGTCTTCCCGCGACACCGCACCGATCGTGCGTCCCCACAGGTTTACCTTTGCCGTTGTGCTCACGTTTCGTCACCCCAATGCCACGGCTCCTCATCCGTAGACTTCCTCTTGCCACTGGCCCGCTTCCGCGCTTTGCCTTTCAGCTTGACCAGATCCATCGGCCGCGGTCCGGCCTCGGGCACCAGTGTTTCCAACCGATCCAAGAGTTCCAATACCCGCAGAAGCCGGATCAACGTCGACATTTGCGCCGTAGCCCCAGCCTCGATACGCTCGACTGTCCGCTTCGATACGCCCGCCTGCTCCGCCAACATTTCTTGAGTAAGCTGCAGTTCCAGCCGACGCTGCGCAAGGCGCCCGCCCAGCTCTGCCAGAATCGCCTCGTCCGTCAATAATCCTTCAATCTTCATTAGGAACCCTCCTTTGATTGGAGGTTATATATATCGTAAATTTTGACGATATAAAAGGTAAAAAAGCATGTTTTTCGTCACAAATGTCGATTTAATCACTATCTTTTTGTCGCACGGAACAAACGACCAGCGATGGCCTCGGCGTAGGCGAGGATTCGAACTTGGACGGTTTTATGTTCTTCGGGTGTTGGCATGGCTAATTTGGTCACTCCGGGGTGAAAGCGGAAATGTTCACTGCTCCAAACCAACCTTCAAGCGTGCGTAGAGCCCCCGGTGTAAGTTCTTGGGTGAAAAGCAAGGCGAGGTTCCTCTTTGGTCGAGAGCAAGCTACGTAGAAGAGGTTTCTGTTTCGAATATAACTTTCCTCTTTGTTGCCAGGGTAGCGATTGGGAAACCACTCGAGAAACTGAGTCCAGTTGTATTGATTCCAGCCTCGGCCGAGCACTACGAGGACGTTTTCAAACTCTGCTCCCTTTACACCATGCTTTGTCGAGAATGGTGTGTGATCGTTGATGAAATCCGCTAAGGCAATCAGCTCCGAATATGGGAGCGGTCGAAGCTTTTCAATTTGTTTCAGCGTCCGTGAAGCGTCGATCTCTTGACGCGTAGCCTCCGCGAGTTTCTTTTCGGTCCGGAGCACAGCTTCGGGAAGCCTTGGCTTCCGAGTCTCCCTCAAGAGATCGATTACTTCTCCAATTGTCCCAGCCGCCCGGAGTTCTACTAAGCGTTGCATGTCTCTCGCCCAGTCGCGCTTCTCCGCGAGGTTCGAGAGGTTCCCAACCTTCTGCCCAATCACTGAAAACATCTCTCCAAACTTTCCAGCAGAGAAAGCTGCACATGCAGGTTCTACTGTGTCCACCAAAAATGCGATGTGAGGATCTTCCTTCTTGAGGAGCGAGTCATTGTATTCAAATACCCCAAGAATCTGACTGTAGTGTTGCTCTGCCGCGAGGACGTTATGAGTGAGCATCAAGATTTTTGTGTTTTGAGGCGAGAA
>JAUYSF010000353.1 GCA_030696435.1 Desulfoprunum sp.
GATGGGGCAATAGTAGGTGCAGGGTGCTGCCGCCTCGCAATTGGCCCAGTAGGGCTTTCTCCGACGCAGATCACCTGTGACGATGGCCTCAATGGCACTGCGGTCAAGACCTGGCGCGAGATCGCGTAAGGGATCGCCACCGCCGAAGGCCTTGTTCCAGACCCTGTTGCGGTATTCGGCCATGGGCATCGGTCCTGAGGACATCAGGGCCCGTTCCTGAGGTGTAATGGTGATAAGAACCTGCCATTCGTCACGCTGCGAAAGGGTGGAGAGAAGATCCTCTCTCCTGATATTTTTAAGGAATCCCGGGATGTTGTCGGTCAGCCACTGCCATTGACTGTCGCTTGGGCGGTCGAGCCTGGCGTTGGTTTTGGGAAAGGAATCGTCAATCGGCCCCCGGAAAAAAATCTGGCCGCCAACCATACCGACACAGGGGCGGTAGCCGAGAGTATTCTCCGTATTTTTCGCCTCAACACCACAGACTACCGCCGTACCGCCGCAGTTGAACTCGGCAAAGGAGTCGCCGGTGGAACCCAGCACCCAGAGTTCAGGTTTCTCGTAGGCCGGGTTCCATTTGGTCATGGTCAGACCGCGGGCACCGATGGAGCCGCCGATAAACACCTTGCCGTTGGCCATGGCATTGCAGGCACCGTTGGTGGCATCACCGAGGACGGTGATTTCAGCCCCGATGTTGAGATAGCCCACATCGTCGGAGGTCGGACCCTCGCAGACAATGGTGGTGCCGGGTAGACCCATGCAGCCGAGACGCTGGCCGGATGGCCCTTTGATCTGCAGATGCAGGCCGCCAGGACGCTGCAATCTGATGCCTATATTGTGCTGGCCATAGGATTCAAGAGTGAGGTGCGCTGAGGCAATTGCCGCCTCGCGTACCGTCTTCTCAAAATCCATGGAGCGGATTCGTTGGCCCTGGTCGTTGAGACCTTTTACAACTGTCGTAGTCACTGCAAACTCCTTGTGTCGGTTCCGGAGGCCTGAGAGGCCGCGGCGGCTGCCGAATAGAGATTGTTCTTGGTCAATTTCTCAGCAGATATAGCTGATCTTCAACAGATCGGCTGCATCCTTATCGGCAATACCCAGGGCATCCGACATACCGATCGGCAGACTCTGGGAGCGGCCGAGCGGGGCCATGATCTTCTTCATCTCGGTGCGGATTGCCATGAACGTATCGGCGACACGTTCAGCCACGAGGTCGGGATCAAGACGGCGATAGAGTTTTGGATTCTGGCTGGTGATGCCTTTGGGGCAGATGCCTAAATTGCAGACATTGCAGCGGTTTTTCTCGTTGCCGAGGCAGCCGGCCGCAGCCTGCATCATATATTTGCCGATATGGACGCCTGAGGCCCCGAGCATGATGAGAGCCATGCCGTTTTGGGCAACATTGCCGTTCTTACCGATACCGCCGGCCGCGAAGATCGGGATTTCATTCTGTTTGCCCTGGGCAGCCAGATCAAGGTAGCATTCCCGCACACAGGAGGCGACCGGGTGACCGGTAGCGTCCATGGAGATATTGTAGGCCGCCCCGGTACCGCCGTCGATGCCGTCAATCACCATGCCCGCGGCAAAGGGGTTGCGCACCAGATTGTTCAACACCGCCTTGGCGGAGGTGGATGCCGAAATCTTAGGATAGACCGGCACCTTATGGCCAAAGGCGGTAGACATGGTCTGCACCATTTTCATGACACTCTCTTCGATGGAGTAGAGAGTCTGGTGCACCGGCGGTGAGGGCAGATCGACACTCTCCGGCACCCCGCGCAGGCGGGCGATGAGTTTGGAAACCTTGTACCACATCAACAGTCCGCCATCGCCTGGCTTGGCGCCCTGGCCGTACTTGATCTCGATAGCCGCAGGATCGCACTGCATCTCCGGGATGGCCCTGATGATCTCATCCCAGCCGAAGTAGCCCGAGGCGATCTGCAGGATAATGTACTTCAGATAGGGGCTCCTTAATACCCAGGGTGGACAGCCGCCTTCTCCGGTGCACATGACCACCGGGATGCCGAGAACCTCGTTGCAGTAGGCGACGCCCTGTAGGAGCCCGAGCCACATATTGGGCGACAGGGCACCAAAGGACATCGAACCGATGACGAAGGGAAAGATCTCCCGGGTGGGGGGGATCCAGCCGCCATTGATCGTGCGGTCGAGGAAATCCTCAGGTGAGAGAACCCGTCCGAGGGTGGTGGTCAGGTTGAATTCATGGCGCCCGGCATCAAGGGCCGGATCGGTGAGCATCGAGATGCGGTCGAAGATGATCCGGTCAAGGAGGTTCGGGCCGCTGGCGTTCCGCCGCCCCCCGCGTTTGTAGGGCTCGCCCTTCTGGTTGTTGAAGAACAGGGTACGGTTCTCATTGGTGTTGGGCACCGGCATGATCGCCTCGTTCGGGCAGACCATGGAGCACATGCCGCAGCCGATACAGGCATTGGCCATAGTCGTTTCCTGGCGGATGCCGACAAAGGTCCGGTAGTCGTTTCCCCGTTTTTTGCTCAGCACCTCAAGCTTGGGCATCCTCTGCCGCCTGTAGGTCAGGCGTATCGAACCCTTCGGGCAGACCGAGGTGCAGTTGCCGCAGAGGGTGCACCGATCTTCACGATGCTCGATGATCCAGGGGAGGTCGGTATATGTCAGGCTGCCTGGGGCAACGGATACGGATCGTACTGAGACCATATTGTAAGTTCCTTTCTATCTGGAGGGACAATAATTGTATGTTCGCGCATGGGTTGAAAATCAAGAGAGCGGTCACGGTCGGGGATCATGGCGTCAACGCCGCACATCTCCGAGGCAATGGCCCATTCTCCGGCATGTCCGCCGACCGTGGCAGGACGCATCTTCTTCTGATCCATGACGAGGAGACAGGTTTCATCAGAGAGTGTGCCGATAACGGCATTCGGGCCATCTATAATCAGTCGCCGGCAGACCTCACGCAGACCTGAGAGAAACTCACCCTGAGGATGGACCGCCAGTTCCTTGGCGCTGAGAGGGGTGATGATATGCTTATAGGCCTGCAGGGGCAGCTTGAGCTTTTTCAGAGTGTAGTGCAGGATATGGGCAAAGACCTCCGAGTCGCTCTGGTAGCCGATATAGCCGGGAAAATCGCGGCCCAGGAGCCAGTCGCGGATCGGCACGAAGGCGGTGTTCTCGCCATTAGTCATGGTGGCGATACCTTGAAGGAAAAAGGGGTGACAGGCATAGAGGTTGATGCCGTAGTTGGTGTTCTGTCGGCCCTGAGCCATGCAAATCCGGGATTTAATCTGACCATCATGCAGACAGAGGGAGTCGCCCACTGCCAGAGGCCAGCCGATTTCTTTGATCATGGCCACATCAGGCCAGAAGGAAAAAACCGTGAGATCATTGCCATTCAGTTCGCCATCCTGGCGCAGGGCCAGGCGCGCCAGCATGAGTTCATCGTCTTTTTCCTGTTGGGATTTTTCCATAAACCTGTCAGGCATGCGGTAGGCCCTGACGAAGTAACGGTAGCGGTCTTTTTCCGTGACCAAATCCCAGCGCATATGAAATTTATGGTCATATTTCAGTTCGTAACCGCGGGCCTCCATGAAATCATCGAGGCGACGCCAGGCTTTTTCAGAATGGGCGATGCCGGAGAGGATGGGGAATTTGGGATTGTAGCGGAAATCCTCAAACTCCATGCCACGAAGCAAAAGGCCGAGGCCGGAACCGTCGTATCCTTCTTGCATGGCCTCCATGGCGGTGAGAACCGTGTAGGGCGAAAACGGCTCGTTGGCGGTTTTCAGGGCTGAACGACACATGTCTTTCTCCTGATGGATTAAAGGAAAAATGCCCGGGGGCAAGTGGTAAAGCGTCTATAGGATACAAGCCGGGGAAGGGTTCCTGCCGGATGAACAAAGACTGTTGATGGAGTCGAACCCTTACATTTATACTGGAGATATGGGAATGTCAAGCATAATATAAGGAGAGAAATAACCGGATATTTTACTACAGTTCAGTGCCCTGGCGGAGCAGTCTTTCAGCCGTCATAAGATTCTCTCCTCTGCCTCTCAGTTTTGAACGAGAGGATTTGTCCATCCAGGACCGAATGGGGCAGGCTGCTACCGGGATATTGCTGGATACTCTGGTCCTGAGCTTTGATGATGGGCTCGATGTCCTGGCTGATACGGAATTTTCTTTTGATCTTGACTGTGCTGGCAGTGTTGAGAATATTGCCGACCTTCGCAAGGGAAGTGGGTTTCTGGGAATAGATCTCAACGGAGGCAACAGGTTCAATGACGGAGGTGAATTGTTTGGCCCTCGTACCGGTTTTGCCTTCAACGAACTGCGGGCCTCTGATAAGGATGGCAACGACTGGCTGGATGAGAACGATCCTATCTTTGCCAAACTCGGTCTCTGGATGGGTGCAGGAGGTGATGACGAGTGTTTCTGCAAAGATTGATTTCTCTCCGACGACGTCAGTTGGAGCATCTGACAATGATGCGTCTTACATCCCCGGGGCAGTCTGAAAAAGAAAGAGGACTTGCAGAAAAATTTTGGGAGTGGCAGGGGAAATTAGATAAGATCTGAAAAAAGATTGAAGATTGATTCTGAAATACTTGGGGTGGGGAATGAGGAAAAACCCCAACCGGTGCGGGCGAGCAGGAAGCCCGTCCGCACCTTTTTGGGGATCTTACTTGAGGATCTTGCCGAAATTCTTGACCTGATCCATAGTCTGTTTGACCTCTGCGGCTTCTTTGATTCCGGGGATATCGTTGATGAGTCCTTTGCCCTCACCTTCAACATCCCGAATCCCTTTCTTGAATGACGATATGGCTTTGCCGAGGCCTGATCCGATCTCGGGCAGCTTTTTACCACCAAAGACCAGTAAGGCGATGGCGAGAATGATGATGAGTTCTGGTGTTCCTAGTCCAAACATATTTTCCTCCGTTTGGTAGAGCGTTGGCTTTGGCTATCAAGAGATCAGGTTGCGGTGGAATCGCTATTCTTGTCGTCGTCAATCTTCTTGGTTTCTTCTTCCTTTCGGGTTGCCTCTTTGAAGTTCTTTATACCTTTGCCGATGCCTGAGCCAATTTCGGGAAGCTTGCCGGCACCAAAAATAATCACAATAATTACCAGAATCACAACGAGTTCCGGCATTCCAAGTCCAAACATACTCATTCCTCGATCAAAGGCCAGTTGGTA
>JAUYSF010000444.1 GCA_030696435.1 Desulfoprunum sp.
GGGGCCGGTTTTGGCAGGTGCGGCAATGGTTATATCAGGATATCCGCCTTCAACAGCCCTGAGAATGTCCAAAAAGCCATGAAACGCATACGGGAAGCGCTTTCCTGATTTTTTATCACAAGGGGACAAGGTGTCTGATACTACGAACCACCCTGTTCCCCCTCTTCCATTGCCAAATCAAGATGAGAACGCAAAGGCAAGCGAGCAGCGACGAGACAGTACCTATAAGTACGGAGAGGAGCCGCACAGCGTAGCCGACAAAGTTAACGCTTGATTTGGAAATGGAATTTCCCTCATCCGTTGCGGTACTTCTTCAATCAGCTCTCTTTGCCGCATCAAAATGGATGTTTTCTTTTGTGCCCTGCAGTTCCCTGACCGTTACTGGTCCCCGCTCTCTCATCCATTCTATGACACCTTCAACCAGGCGCTCGGGGGCCGAGGCACCCGCCGTGATACCCACAGCCCGTATGCCCTTCATCCAGGCAGACTGCAGATCATCCCGATCATCTATGAGGTAGCCGGCCGTCCCGTGGCGAAGGGCAACTTCTCGAAGTCTGTTCGAGTTGGAGCTATTTTTTGAACCGACAACCAGGATGAGTTCGGTCTGTTCTGCCAGTTTGCGTACCGCATTCTGGCGATTTTGCGTGGCAAAGCAGATGTTTGAGGCAGGGCCCTTGATAAGGGGGAAGCGCTTTTTCAGGATATCGAAAATGCCGGTGATATCGTCCGCGCTGAGGGTGGTCTGGGTCACATAGGCCACACGAAGGTGATCTTCCACCTGACAGTTACGCGCCTCTTCTTCGGAGGACACGATATGCACCCGGTGTGATACCCGGCCAGCCGTACCCTCCACCTCTGGGTGTCTATGATGCCCGATGATCAGGACATCATAGTCTTCAGCATGGTATTTCTCAACCATCCGGTGCACGCTATTTACCAGAGGACAGGTAGCATCTATCGTCATAAGGCCAAGGCCTGCTGCCCGCAACTCTATCGCCCGGGACACCCCGTGGGCACTGAAGATACAGATCCCTCCTCTGGGGATATCCGTGAGCTGTTCGACAAAGACGGCCCCGAGTTCTTCGAGTTCTTGCAGGACATGTCTGTTATGGACAATTTCGTGCAAGACATAGACCGGTGCACCATATTTGTTCAGGCTCAGACGGACGGTCTCGATGGCCCTTTCCACCCCGGCGCAGAAGCCACGCGGCGTGGCGAGTACAATCTCAAGGTGGTTGGCTTGAGCCTTCGAGAGTGCGTCCATCACAACGGCAATCCTTTGAATCTGGTAAATAACGAGTCCAGTAAATGGCCTGAATTACATGTTGGGAACAATAAGAACAGGTACCTTCGACAGGCGGGCTACCCGGCGAGCCGATGAACCCATGACCTTGCTGCCCATGACCTTCCGTGATGACTGCCCCATGATGATCATGTCGGCCTTAAACTGCTCCGCTGCTGTCAGGATCTCTTCGCTGGGCCTGCCGGCTATTACAAGGATATCTTTTACCGGAATGAAATCTTTTTCGTGTTCTTCACATTCTTCATCATAAAATTTCTTGATCCGCTCTTTCATGTGACTGATAACGTTTTTCATCCCTTCTTTCTGCACTCCTTCAATCTCCGTTTCCGGCATATATGCGGAGATGACCGCTTTAGCAGTCTCGCTGAGGGGTTCAACGACATGCAGCATAATGATTTTGGCGTTGTGGGCAATTGCCTGGCCGATAGCCTGTCTGAAGATCGGTCGTGTATTCTTGCCAAGATCAGTCGCATAGAGAATCGTGGAAATTTTGGGAATGGATTTCATGAGAGATACTCCTTCTGGGTTATCAATATAAGTAAGCGGCGGGTTTGTTTCTCTATTGTGCGTCAATGCACAATCCTCATAATGGTATAATAGATTGGAATACGAAAAAAAACACCATCTTCAAGGAAGATTCATTGTAAACAGCCACTCATAATTACATATTTTCATGCAAAATCAATGCAGTGCAATTATTTATAGTTTCTCTTCTCAAGGCCATGTTTGCGCATTTTATCGTAGAGTGTCTTACGGGGAATGGCCAGAGCCGTCATGACATCCTTGATGCTGCCGTTGCTTGCCGCCAGGGCCTGTTCGATGAGACTGCGTTCAAAGCAGTCAACCTGTTGCGGCAGACTTCTCGAATAGCCTTTTTCGGTTCCTGACAGGAGTTTCTCAAGGGACCAGCCGCACTGGCTGCCCAACAGCACATAGCGTTCGGCAAGATTGCGTAATTCTCGAACGTTACCCGGCCAGGGATAGGCCATGAGGGAATTGAGCTGAGCTGTCTCGGGAAACGGAACTTCTTGCTGATACCGATGCCCGGCGACCAGGAGGAAATGGTGAAAAAGAAGAGAGATATCCTCCCTTCTCTCTCTGAGAGGTGGAATTTTCAGGCAGACGACGTTCAAACGATAATAAAGATCTTCCCGGAACATCCCTGCATCAGCTAACCCTTTGAGGTCGACCTTCGATGCTGCGACGATCCGGAGATCCAGGGAGATCAGCTCATTCGAGCCCAGGCGCTCTACCGATCGTTCCTGCAAGACTCGAAGGAGATGAATCTGCACCCGCAGTGGCATTGATTCGATTTCGTCAAGAAGCAGGGTTCCGCCGTTGGCATGCTCAAACTTACCGATCCGCCGGGTTCTCGCATCGGTGAAAGCCCCTGCCTCATGACCGAACAGCTCGCTTTCAATCATGGTTTCGGAAACGGCGCCGCAATTGACGGCGACAAAGTTGCGGGTCCTTCTCTTGCTGTGTTCATGCAAAGATCTGGCCACCAGTTCCTTGCCCGTTCCGGTTTCTCCGAGAATAAGGACATCGGCGCCGGTATCGGCCACTTGGGCAATTGTGGCCCGGAGATGTTCCATCGCCGGGGTTCGGCCAATTATCCGGGGACCGGGTGCACTGTGGGCCTCAAGTTCGCGTCGCAGGCTACGGTTTTCCAGGGTAAGTGCCCTCTTTTCAAGTGCCCGCTGCACTGTCTTGACCAGGCGCTCGGCAGAATAGGGTTTTTCGATGAAATCATAGGCCCCGTCCCGCATGGCCTGTACGGCAGTGGAGATATCGCCGTGGCCTGTAATAAGAATGATTGGCAGGTGCGGATCGATCTTCTGAGCCTTGATGAGGAACTCCAGGCCATCCATTCCCGGCAATCGAATATCACAGACCACAACTCCGGGCCACTCGGTTGAAAGCAGGGGCATTGCCTCCTCTGCACAATCGTGGCAGGAGACATTGAGGTCGGCAAGTTCAAGCGTCTGCCTATTGGCAAGGCGGATGTGTTTTTCATCATCAACGAAGAGGACGTTATTGAGTGTGTTCATTTTTTCAGGCTTTTTCGAGTGTTATCGTAAAACAGGTACCGTGTTCCGTGGTGATCGCTGAAATTTTACCGTTCATATCAAGCAGAATACGGTCGCTGATTGTCAGCCCCAGCCCCAGCCCCTGGCCCGATTTTTTTGTGGTGTAAAAAGGGTCAAAGATATGAGGAAGGTGTTCCTGAGGAATTCCGGGGCCATTATCGCTGATAGAGATGACGACCCTCTGGCCCTCCTCCCTGGCCTGGATGCTGATTCTTCTCTGTGGTACCGTCTCCATCGCCTGAATGGCATTATTGAGGAGGTTTACCAGGACCTGCTGCAGGAGGACATTGTTGGCCTTGACCTCAAGCTGTTCAGGCTGCAGATCCACCTCTATCAAGGTAGCCGATTTTTTGATACTCGGCCCCACAATCTCGAGAGCTCCGTCAACAACACCATGCAGAGGGACAACGGCCATCTGGCCACTCGATTTTCGGGAAAACAGCTTGAGCTGCCCACCGATCTTGGCCATTCTTTCCGTAAGTTCGCCTATCTGTTCAAGATTCCATCTGGTTTCTGCCAGCCGCCCCTTGTCGAGAAACTGTTTACCGTTGTCCGCATAACTGCGTATGGCCGCCAGAGGCTGGTTCAGCTCATGATTAATTCCCGCTGACATCTGGCCCAGGGCCGCAAGCTTTGCGGCATGGATCAACTCTGTGCGGGTTTTTTTCAAGGCGATTTCCGTGCGCTGCCGGTCACCGATCTCCCTCAACAAGAGGCGGTTGGCCTCGGTGAGTTCGCTTGTTCTCTGAAGAACACGTGATTCCAATTGCTCATTTGACTCCTGCAGAGTCCGTTTGGCCTGTTCTTCTAAGCGATTCAACTCGGCGAGCCGATGCTGTCTCTGGGCAAGAAGAAGGCTTAGGAGAAAGGTGAGAACAAGGCCTGAGCCGACCATGATATTGATAAAAAGGACATTCCTTTTCACTCTATGTATATTCGTGAGGATATGCACATGCCAGCCGGCTTCAGTCATGTCATGCGACTGGCGCAGATAGCTCTTTGCCTCCTCGGTACGGGACGAACTCAACCGGACCACCTGCCCTGTATTGCCGTCTTTATTACTATCGTAACCCAGAGGCTCCAGTGAGGCATTGGCATATCTCTTGCTCATGGTGATCTGTTGACGTACTACCTTGTCAAGAGGGGCAAGAGTACGATAGAGCCATTCGGGATTCGAGGTGACAAAAATTACCCCATCCGGATCGGAGATCAGATAGATTTCGTCCCGATGCCCCCAGTTTTGCTCGACAGAATCGATATTGATCTTTATGACAACGGCACCGAGAATTTCCTGATCCTTTTTAACCGGATAGGCAAAATAATACCCCCTTCGTGAAGATGTTGTACCAAGGGCAAAATATCTACCGAGCTTTCCCTGCATGGCCTCCTGAAAATAGGGGCGATAGCTGAAATTTCGGCCGACAAAGGATTGCTCAGCCCTCCAGTTGCTGGCGGCAATGGTCAATCCATTGCGATCCATCAGGTAGGCATCGGCCGTATCGCTGATGCTGTTGATGGTTTCAAGATAGCGATTGAGGGCGTCAATCTGATGTGAGTCTGTGGGAAACTGTAAGGCTTTGAGCAGTAATTTGTCGGTTGCCAGGAGCTCAGGTAAACTCTCGTATTTATCAAGAACACCTTGTAGATAGGTGATATACAACTCAAGTCTTGTCGATCCCTGTCTGTTCAGTTCGACAATTCCCTGTTTGTATAGCCAGTGGGAAGTGGCAATGAGTACAATGGCAAGGATTATGGCAAAGAGAACCGTGCTTGTGATAAGAGAGAGAAGCCAGGGGCTGATTTTTTTTGCCATTTACCTATTCTCAAAAACAAAAAGTTCCGATAAGAACGATGAGAAATGCATAACAAAAGAAAAACAAGAAAATCTATTGAAAGCAATCATTACAGAGATATACTATATATGCTATATAGTCTTGATTGAGTGACAGCTCTCATCTCCGATGAGATAATTATAGCTTCGAGGTATCCGGTTTTCATGGCTGCAATCAACTCATTTTATTTCTGTTGCCTGATATGCACAGCATTTCTGAGCGGCTGTGCGCTCTCGGGCAGCAAGTACTATCCCGTCACCGATTATGCCCCACGGCAAAGTACCATGGGATTTTCAATCACCCCTCCGCCGGGGAAAGGTTGGTTTGAAAGACACCAGGAAGACAGCCTGTATTATCTCAAAAAGACCCGGCCACAGCTCTATTCAATCTATACGAAAGCCACGGAAATTCATGTAGCTAAAGCCTTTCGCCTGACGAAAGATTTTCATGAGTATGTAAAAAGTCGCAAAGAGTTCCGCCAGCCTCCGGTGGGCTATCGCAATATCGAGTTCCGTTATGCAGATATTGATAAGCTTTCACCTTTCTGTGTTCGTTACAGTAATACATTCGAAGATC
>JAUYSF010000117.1 GCA_030696435.1 Desulfoprunum sp.
CCTTTTGCTGTTCTTTGTAATCACTGTGACAACCCCTCCTGTGTTAAGGCTTGCCCAACAAAGGCGACTTTCGTGCAACCGGAAAACGGTATTGTCGCCATGGACTTTCACCGTTGTATCGGTTGCCGTTTCTGCATGGCAGCCTGCCCGTATGGGGCAAGAAGTTTTAACTGGCAGGATCCTCGTCCATTTATTGAGAGTTACAAGCCTGAATTCCCGACTCGCATGCGCGGTGTTGTCGAGAAGTGCAATTTCTGTGGCGAGCGTCTGGCCCTCGGACTTGAACCTGCCTGCGTCGAGGCCTCTAAGGGGGCTGGTGCAATGGTATTTGGCGATCTCAATGATCCGGAATCGGAGATCAGAAGAGTACTCGACAAGGAGTTTACTATTCAGCGAAATCCTGCTGCCGGTACCAAACCGTCAGTCTATTACATAGTGTGAGGTTGTCATGATTGAGAAAGTATTAAAAGGCAAATCAACATACTGGATATGGCTTGCCGTACTTGGCACCTTCATTGCCATCGGTGCGGCCTGTTATGTGCGGCAGTACATGTTTGGTCTTGGTTTGACCGGCATGAGCCGGGATGTTTCCTGGGGGCTGTACATTTCCCAGTTTACTTTTCTGGTCGGCGTGGCAGCGGGAGGATTGATGCTGGTCCTGCCCTACTATGTCCATGACTACAAGGCCTTCGGTAAGATCACTATACTTGGTGAATTCTTGGCGATTGCCGCCCTGATCATGTGTCTGATGTTCATCATGGCCGATCTCGGTCAGCCACTGCGGGGCTTAAATGTCATCTTTTTTGCCACACCCCATTCCATGCTGTTCTGGGACATGTGTGTCCTCTGGGGCTACCTGCTCCTCAACTGCCTCTGCGGTTGGGTCATCCTGACTGCCGAGCGTAAACAGGTACATCCGCCGAAGTGGATATATATCTTTGTCTATATCTCTATTCCCTTTGCCGTTTCCATTCATACCGTAACAGCCATGCTCTACTGCGGTCTTCCGGGGCGGCATTTCTGGCTGTCAGCCATTATCGCACCGAGATTCCTGGCCTCAGCCTTTGCGGCCGGACCATCTCTGATTGTCCTAGCCTGTCTTGTCATGCGTAAATTTGCAAATTTTGATGCAGGGAAGGAAGCAATCCAGAAGATGACCACCATCATCATGTATGCTGCGATTATTAACACCTTCTTTTTCCTCCTGGAATTTTTTGTCGGTTATTATTCAGGAATGCCGGGCCATATACACAGTCTGGAATATCTGTTTTTCGGCCTTGAGCATAACGGTCATGTTTATAATAACCTAGTGCCGTTTATGTGGACTGCGACAACTTTCAGTTTTACAGGCCTTGGAATCCTGGCCTATATGAAGATTTCCAAGGTTTTCGATTACCGGCTCGTCGGTGTCGCTGCCGCACTAATTTTTATCTCTCTTTGGATTGACAAGGGGCTTGGGTTTGTATTTGCGGGTTTTGTGCCGAATCCAATGAATGAGATAACCGAGTATATTCCGACGGCTAATGAGCTGGGAATTACCATCGGAATCTGGGCGACCGGGTTTTTTATCCTGACACTGCTCTATAAAATAGCGGTAGGCGTAGAGCACGAAGTAGAGAGCTAGTCTTTCTTTTTATACAGAAAAAGCCCCCGATTTTTCGGGGGCTTTTTTTTTGTGCTGGACTGAGCTATACTTTTCGGACATCGGCTTTAAAAGGGATTAATCTCTCTGAGAGTTATTTGTGAATCAAAAAAGAGTCCTTATAATCTTCTACTCTTTCAGCAGTCAGACTCGGAATCTTCTCAATGGTCTGACCAAAGGTCTTGAGGAGGGTGGGGTTGTTGTCCAATGTGAGCAGCTAAAACCGTTTATCCCGCCCCATTTTCCTGTTGGCTCTTACTGGGGTGCTTTGGAGATGATGCTCTCTGCTTTTTTTAAGAGACGCATCGCCATAGAACCTCCTGACAGCCGATGGTATGTCGCTTGGGATCTGGTAATCTGTGCCGGACCGACATGGTCCTACCATCCCAGTGGACCCATGCTCTCATTTCTGGATACATATGCCGTAGAAATGCTCAAAGGACAGTATGTGCTACCCTTTATATCCTGCCGGAGCTATTGGCGATTGCACCATTGGGAATTGAAAAGGGCCTTGCGAGACGCTGACATCAAATTTTTGAAACCCCAGGTATTTTTCCATCCTTCACCCGGGGCCTGGTGTGCCCTGGGTGTGTTTCTGAAACTGGCTGGGAGAATACCGAATGTCTGGCGATCACTGCTCCAGAATTATTGCCCTCGGTATGGCCATAGTCCTCACCAGATTGAGGAGGCCAGAAGCCTTGGCCGGTCCCTGGCGGACAAACTTCGAGAGGGCAGGTTGCATGGAGAACAGTTGCTCTGAACAGAGCAATAGTCCATTTTCAAATCAAGATGAGAACGCGAAGGCAAGCGAGCAGCGACGAGACAGTACATACACGTACGGCGAGGAGCCGCACAGTGCAGCCGACAAAGTTAACGCTTGATTTGGCATTGGAATTAGAACAGGTTGCCAGCCAGATATAGTCGGTATATGGTTTGTATATCGTTCAAGAAAAACATATACAGCAGGGCAGATACAGACAGAAACGGACCAAAAGGTATTCGTGTAGCACTGTCTTTTTTTTGGATTGCGATGGTTAGAATTCCGATGATTGAGCCTGAGATCGAGCTGGCAAAGATGACAAAAGGTAAAGATTGCCAACCGAGGAACGCACCGATCATGGCCAGCAATTTAATATCTCCTCCTCCCATACCATCTTGTTTTCTCAGGACATAGTAGAGCAGGGCAATGGCATAAAGTATTCCTCCTCCTGCAAGCAGGCCGATAAGGGAGTCCTGCCAGGAAGTAATCGAGTTGATGAAGGAGAAGGCGAAACCCAGCAGGATACCAGGCAGGCTTATTACATCCGGAATGATCTGATGGTAAAAATCGATGATGATAATTACCAGAAGAGCAGCACTGAAGAGAAACAACCCTACTGCGGTGAGAGAAAGACCAAAGCGGAAAAAGACGGCTGAGGAAATCATAGCCATCAGGAGCTCCACTAGGGGATATTGGAAGGAAATGCGCGCCTCGCAATGGCTGCATCTACCGCGCAGAAAAAGATAGCTGAGAAGAGGAATGTTTTCATACCAGGAGAGCGGGTGCCGACATCGCGGACAATGGGAAGCCGGGAAGACGATAGATGCTCCGGGTTCCGGCAGACGGAGGATGACGACATTAAGAAAACTACCGACGATTGCGCCAAAGAGGGCAGCAACAGTCAGAACGAGGGGATCATATATCATGGTAGGTGAAGAGTGCTTGCCGTGCGAATAAAGAGAGTTGAGGAAAGTTCATTAACAATCCACAGTGTATACAGAACACTGTCTCAATACCAGGAAAAAGCTACAGTTGCACGGGTCGAACAGCTATCCATTGATAATATTCGTCTGACTCTGGATTGCCCGGATATTGCCAAAGGTGCAAGACCAGGCCAATTTGTCATGATCAGGACGGGTGTCGGCAAGGACCCACTTTTACGAAGGCCCTTTTCCATACATCAGACCACTTCACAGGGGCAGATTCAGATCTATTTCAAGGTAGTTGGTCGTGGAACCGAAATTCTTGCCCATGTCAAAAAAGGCGAGAACCTTTCGGTTTTCGGACCACTGGGAAGGGGATTTAGAATTGCTGAATCTGCACCGGCTTGTCTCGTAGGTGGTGGTCTTGGCATTGCGCCGATGCTTTTTCTGGCCAAAAAAATCAGCCAGATCAAGAAGGATTGCTCACAAGATCTGATCATCCTCGGCGGACGGACGCGCAGTGAAGTGGAGCCGCTTATGAAGGATTTTGAGCAGCTTGATATAAGAATTGCAACTGCCACCGATGATGGCTCATATGGCCAGCGCGGCTTTGTCACCGATGTCTTCACGGGTCACAGTCTGCCAGTCGATTGTTCCGTTTACTGCTGTGGCCCGGAACCGATGATGGCCAAAATCAGTGCTCTATCTAAAGAAAGGCATTTTCCTTGCCAGGTTTCAGTTGAAAGCGTTATGGCCTGTGGCATGGGGGCCTGTCTGGGCTGCAGTAAGCCGACGAAATCCGGGGCCTACGCCCATGTCTGTCTTGACGGGCCAGTTTTTGATGCGGAGGATATGGTATGGAATTTATAAAAGAGACGAATCCCATCCCCGATCTACGAGTCAAGATAGGCTCACTGTCACTTGACAATCCGGTTATGACCGCCTCGGGCACATTTGGTTATGCCAGAGAATTCGAACGTCTGATGAACCTGCACCGTCTCGGGGCAATTATCGTCAAAGGGATTTCTCTGCACCCGCGACATGGTAATCCTCCTCCCCGCATAGTCGAAACCGCCTGTGGCATGCTCAACGCCATCGGTTTACAGAATGTCGGAGTGGAGCGCTTTATCAAAGATAAGATGGGCTTTCTTGGTAATCTCAACGTACCGATTATCGTCAATATCTTGGGTGACAGTCTTGATGAGTACCGGGAGATAACCGAGCGGCTCGGTGATTCGCCAGCGGTTGCGGCAATTGAAGTGAATATCTCCTGCCCGAATGTGAAAAAAGGCGGGGTGGCTTTTGGTACCGACCCGGCCATGGCTGCAGCAGTGACGCAGGCGGTCAAGGAAAAGTCACCTGTGCCGGTCATTGTCAAACTGTCCCCAAACGTTACGGATATCGCGGCAATTGCCCGAGCAGTCGAAGATGCCGGAGCCGATGCTGTCTCTCTTATCAATACCCTGATTGGCATGGCCATCAACCTGAAAACCAGAAGACCCGAACTGGCCAATGTCGTCGGTGGGCTTTCCGGACCGGCCATCAAGCCCGTGGCTCTGCGTATGGTGTATCAGGTTGCCCGGGCCGTAAATATCCCCGTTATTGGTATTGGTGGCATTGAAACGGCTGAGGACGCCCTCGAATTTATGCTGGCAGGCGCCACTGCCGTGCAGATCGGCACCGCCAATTTTATCAACCCCCGGGCGAGCGAAGAGGTGGTTGAGGGCATAACAGAGTACGTATTGCAAGAAAATCTGCCCTCTGTCCGAGATCTGATAGGAGCGCTTCGGGTTGATTGATGTGCCGGGGCAGTTGTTTGTCTGTTCCGGTACACAAGCGCTGTGACGACAATTCCTTTTCCATAGAATAAAAATGATACATTCAATTGACCACAGGGTCTGCGTTGCGGTCGGCAGACCGGATATGAGGAGCGCAGTTAACGCGGCCAGAGAGATATCAACTCTTGCCGATGTGGTCGAAATCCGTCTTGATTGCATTGCAGATGCAGAGGTCAAACCATTTCTCGATACAGTCAGCGGTCCATTGCTGTTTACCAATAGACCAACCTGGGAAGGAGGCACTTTTGCCGGACCGGAGCAGGAGCGAATTGATCTGCTTCTTGACGCCGTTCGTGGCGGTGCCGCCTATATTGATCTGGAGCTGCAGGCGCCCTCTGAGTCTTTGCAGCGTTTGCGAGATGCGCTTGCGGGATCGAAGACCCTCCTCATCCTCTCGCATCATAATTTCGAACTCACCCCGTCTCGGGAAGAACTCGTCAAACGATTGTCTCTGATGCAGGAGAAGGGGGCACATGTCGGCAAAATTGTGACGATGGCCCATGATTATCACGATGTGTTGCGGGTCCTGCAACTGCAGGAAGAGGCCATGGCCAGAAATTTCCCCCTCATTGCCTTCTGTATGGGGCGCGCAGGGATCATAAGCCGGCTGGCCACCCTTGAACTGGGTGGATATATGACCTACTGTGCCGTGGATGCTGAGGAGGCGACAGCGCCTGGGCAGATTGCCGTCGCTGATTTCAAGACGATCTATAGAATCCTCGAGGACCGCCCGGCCCGTCCTGCAGGCCTACTTGAAATTTGAGGAACGAGATGATGCGGATAGATGGAAAGACAGCAGTATACGGCATCCTGGGTAATCCTGTCAGCCATTCGTTGAGTCCGGCCATGCACAATGCCGCCTTTGCCGCTCTTGGCGAGAACAGGATCTACCTACCGTTCCAGGCCGTGGATATTTCCTCTGCAGTCCAAGGGATAAGGGCCTTGAATATCAAGGGCGTCAGTGTGACGATCCCTCACAAGGAGATGGTGATTTCCCTTCTTGATGAGGTGGATTCGGTGGCCATGAAGATTGGTGCCGTCAATACCATCGAGGTCGTCCTGACTGACCAGGGCAACATTCTGCGGGGATCAAACAGCGACTGGGTGGGCGCCAATCGGGCCCTCTCCCAACACGTCGATCTTACTGGTCAGGTCGTGGTAATTCTGGGAGCGGGAGGTTCCGCCAGGGCCATTGCCTTTGGCCTACAGGAGGCCGGTTCCAGGGTGATCCTCTGCAGTAGAACTGAATCCCGCGGCAGAAAGTTGGCGACAGAACTTGGCTGCAACTGGCATCCTCTTGCCGAGATCGGCCAGCTTGCCGGAACAGTGCTGGTCAATGCTACCTCTGTCGGCATGACACCCGATGAGAACGGCACCCTTGTCCGCCAGGAGCATCTGGCGAAATTCAAGGTCGTTATGGACATCGTCTATGCTCCACTGGAAACGAGACTACTGCGAGAGGCCCGCCTCGCTGGTTGCCGAGTGGTGCAGGGCCTGGATATGCTTCTCTATCAGGGCGTTGCCCAGTTTGAACTCTGGACCGGTCTGCCGGCCCCGGTAGAGGTCATGCGTAAGGCCCTTTTGGCTGCGACCGGTAATATGGGGCGATGATTTTCTGAAAAACTGAAGTGTGCACATAAACTCCTGAGTGATTGAAGATGAAAGAGATCCAACCGGTACCAATAGTTGATGCGACCGTATCCGTACCCGGCTCGAAAAGCCTTACCCAGCGGGCGCTTATCGCCGCAGCCCTGGCCGAGGGAGAGAGCAAATTGCTGGGTCCCCTGGTCAGTGAAGATACCGAGTATTCCTCCAAGGCCCTGATGCAGATGGGGGTTGGTATCCGCAAAGAGCAGGATGCCTGGATCATTAAAGGCAATGGCGGGGCGATTCAAGCGACTTCAGTGCCCATATTCTTAGGAAATAACGGTACGGCGACACGTTTTCTCACCTCTGTCGCCGCCTTGGGCAATTCGGTCTTTACAATTGATGGGGACGAACGCATGCATGAGAGGCCCATTGGCCCTCTGCTTACGGCCCTGCGCGGTTGGGGAGTCGATATCCATTCGCTACGGGATACGGATTGTCCACCCCTGCTGATCAACAGCCACGGAATACTTGGCGGAAATACCACCCTGCCGGAGGGTAAGAGCAGCCAGTATCTTTCTTCACTTCTTCTTGTTGCGCCCTATGCCCTACATCCTGCCGATCTGCAGGTTGATGGCGAGGTGTTTTCCAAGCCGTACGTGACGATGACCATGGCGGTTATGGCGGATTTTGGGGTGCGGGTGCAGTGTGCAAAAGACTACAGATCATTTTCGATACCACAGGGCAGGTATCAGGGAAGAGATTATCAGGTCGAAGGGGATGCCTCGAATGCCTCGTATTTTTGGGCAGCTGCTGCGGTGACGGGAGGCCGGGTCACCGTGCGCAATGTGCCGGTTCTTTCGCTACAGGGCGATATCGGCCTGGTACCTCTGCTTGCCCGTATGGGCTGTGAGGTGACTCAGGCGGGCAGTGGTATCACGGTCGAACGGCGGGATCGCCTGGAAGGGATATCGGTTGATATGGCAGATATGCCGGATGTGGTTCCCACCCTCGCCGTTGTGGCTGCCTTTGCCCATGGCCGAACCGTTATCAAAAATATTGCCCATCTGCGCATCAAAGAATGTGATCGTCTGCACGCTGTGGTCACGGAGCTGAGCAAGATGGGGGCACAGGTTGAAGAACTGAGTGATAGTATGATCATTCATGGCGATGGGGGAGAGAACCTTCGGGGAGCGCAAATCGAGACCTACAAAGATCACAGAATGGCGATGAGTTTTGCGGTGGCCGGTCTCCGGGTGCCGGGCGTAGTCATTTCCGGGGAAGGCTGTGTCGCCAAATCCTTCCCTGATTTCTGGGAGCGTTTTGCCCTGCTTTCCTGATTGTCGGATGTGAGCCTTTGCCGCACTGTCGGCAATTTCAAAGGAGAAGAGGAAAATGGCGATATCACATGGAGACCAAGGTCATATCTTTGCTGAATTGCGAATGAGCTCTACTTCTCTGTTGACAGAATACAGTCTATAGCTATTCTTAGGAAAAGGTCTCTATGTCTTTCCGTAGTGTTCATAATCACAAATAAATTCAACGAGGGAGGAAAAAATGCGAACTGCTTTTTTGATTTTTATATCTTTGATCCTGGCATCCTGTGCACCGGTACAGATGGGATCTTCAGGCTCAAAAACGGTGGTTACAGGTGCAGCCGGCGGCAGTACAGCCCAGAATGCCAACAGTGCCCTGGAGAGATGCCCAGAATCTTTTGGGACCTTGGCCTTACTCGAAGAGCAGGATGAGGATTGGTACTATGTTATCATTAATGAATACCGACTTCCTCCGGTTACCAAACTCCTTCGCCTGATGGCCCAGCAGTCCAATTGTTTTGTCGTTGTCGAACGCGATCGTCGAGGCATGAAGGCGATGGAAAAGGAACGGGAGCTGCAGGCCTCGGGTGAGATGCGACAGGGCAGTAGCTTTGGCAAGGGACAGATGGTTGCCGCAGATTATACCCTGACTCCGACTGTTCTTTTCCACAGCAGTGATTCCGGGGGAATGGGCGCGGCTGTGGGGACCTTGATGAGCACCTTCGGCGGGAGCGCCGGCACGGCCGTTAGTGCTGTAGGAGGGGTGAAGAAAAAAGAGGCAAGCACCATGCTGACCTTGGTAGAGAATCGTTCTGGAGTCCAGATTGCTGCTGCTGAAGGCAGTGCCTCGAAGTTTGATTTTGGTCTTTTAGGAGGAATTTTTAGCGGTAGTGGCGGCGTCGGGATGGGGGGCTACGAGAATACCCCTGAAGGAAAGGTCATCGCCGCAGCCTTTGCCGACTCGTTCAACCAGACTGTCCAGGCCTTGAAAAATTATCGGGCCCAGGAAGTAAAGGGTGGCCTGGGTAAGGGTGGCACCCTTAAGATCGGCAACTGATTTCTCGTCTCAACACCCCCTGGAAATCTGATCAGGGGGTGTTGACGAGGGGGCGGTTATTTCTCTTCCCGACGGCTGATAACGACTCTCTCACCAAGTTGCACATTGATTTTCTGCCAGGCGTTGCCACAGGTAACTGCAATCTCAACAAAACCATAGCTGTCCAGTAAAGCGATAAGTTCTCCTTGGCCTGTCTCGGCATAGGTCGAACGCAGCCCCTCTATTTTTCTTGTGCCAATCTCCAGGACGATACCTCCTGTGCCAGCAAACCGTCTGATTGCTTCTTCTGATATATTTGTACGTAGAATGCCAAAATGGTCCCGTGAGACTATTTAGCCAAGGAGTTGATGTTCTACAACTTCTGGCCTGCTGCTCGTCAGGAGGTTACAGGTTTCAAGAGATACAACCGGACCCACATTGCCGATGTCCAGGCCGCCAGCGAGCCGGGCGGCGACCGGTGCCATGATGTCCCGGCCTTGAAAGGTGTGGCTGAGAGGGGAGAGGAACAGCGACTCATTGACAATGCGGTGAACCTGAACTGGCCCTGGTCGCAGAAATGCACTGAAGATGCCGTTATCCGGCCCGACAAAGTAATGGTGTAATGTCTTGAGAGCAAGGAGGGGGCGAGTTGAACCGACGCCGGGGTCAACTACAGCCAGGTGCACCGTGGAGTCGGGGAAAAAAGTACAGCAGCGGGCGAGGGTCAAGGATGCCCCTTGGATATCCTGCGGGGAAATGGCATGGGTGATATCGATTATCTGAGCATCGGGCAGAAGGGAGAGGATAACACCTTTGAGGGCACCGACGTACTCATCTTCCAGGCCGAAATCCGTTGTCAGGGTTATAATGGGGCGAATGGCCATAGATTTTTATCCCTGTATATGCATGAAATGGCCATGTCTCTGGGAATGACCAATGCTATTGTTTTTTGGTCTCTTTTAGCCACCAGGCTGGTCAGTTTTTGAGTAAAAAATACAAAGTCCCTTCCTCTTTCATAAGACCGGCGCTGAGCATTGCCTCGGTACTGTCTCCCAGAAAGAGATCGACCCGGCCAGCTCCTTGAATCGCCGCCCCCGAGTCTTGTGGAAAAACAAAGCGTTGCAGGGGAAGCCACTTGATCAGCCGTCCCTCCTTGTCAAATTCCGGTCGCCGCGAGATGAGAAAACCAATGGTCCCAGATGGCAGGACGTGTTGATCAATGGCTATTGATCGACCGGCAGTCAGGAGAATATTGTTGCTGCCGCGCGGACCGGTATTGTCTCCCCAGCGAAAAAAAATAAAACGAGGGTTGGAATGCAGGATACGCATCATATCTCCCGGGTGTTTTCTCAAGTAGCCTTCAATTGTTGGAAGAGTGGCCTCGGCAAGCGACATTTTCTTTTCATCGACCAACAGTTTGCCGATACTGCGATAGGGCTGGCCATTCGAGGCTGCGTAGCATACGGCCCTAAGAGAACCATCCCTGAGGTGTATTTTGCCTGATCCTTGCACATGCAGAAGAAAGGCCTCAAATGGATCTTTAAGAAAAACCAACTCATTACCAGCAAGGATGTTGCGGGTTTCGATCTCCGCCCTGGTCCAATAGGGGAGGGGGGCACTGTCTTTGAATCGACCTGTGCCGGTCTTATCGACAAAGCTTAGTTTTCGGCAGATAAGATCGGCAGGCTGGGTATACAGTGGATAGAGAAAAGGACTTTCGCGCCGCAGGCTCCCTTCAAAGATTGGTTCATAGTAGCCGGTTACCAGCATTTGACCGAAAACAGGTCCTTTATTCTTTCCAGTTGCCTGATAAACTTTAAATGTTTTCTGCAGGATTTGGCCTATATCTTGTGAGGTATTTGTCTGTTCTACGATCTGAATGAAGTATTTGATGGAGTCGAGGAGTTGTTGCGGAGAATAGGCATGACCGGCAAGAATCAGTGCATTCTTGGGCGGTAGTCCCTGGAGATAAGTGGCCTGGCGATTGGCTGCCTGCAGCAGGGATTGCCGATCAAGGTCATCACGAAACGCAGGGAAATGTGAGGGATCGACGGGCCGAAGGGCCTGTCCCAAAGCCACGTTATCAAGGAAAGGGAACAAAGAGAGCAGGAAAACAAGCAGGATCTGGGTACAAGAGAATAACCGGATGTTACGTTCAGGTTTCTGCAAACGCATGACTACTGGTGTTTTTTCAGGGCGTCTGCCAATTCTGATACGGCCATAGCGTATCGACTGGAATTATTCCAAGCAGTGATGGCCTGAAAATTTTGATATCCGGCAATATAGCGAAACCCGCCTCCTGCAAGGGGATGAATTTCCAGGCCCGTAATGGTAAGGCCGGAATCTTGCGGCGAGCGAGGCAGATTAACCCCCTGGATTGCCGCAACTTCACGCCAATCGACAAGACCCTTCCGACCTTTGAGGTTTGCCTGGATCAATTTTTCTGAAAGGAGTGAATGGCCAATTTCAGCATACACTGGGGCATCGAGAATCCATTTAAACCGGTGAAGATAATTGGCAATTGAGGCCAGGATATCATCGGTTGAGTTAAAGACATCACGCCGGCTATCTCCATCAAAACTCACAGCATATTCTTGAAAACTCGAGGGGATAAACTGTGTCTGCCCAAAGGCCCCGGCATAGGAGCCTTTGAC
>JAUYSF010000049.1 GCA_030696435.1 Desulfoprunum sp.
AAGGCACTAGATCAGTGGCTGGCAGCAGGCCTGTAAACGAACAGTGAGAATTTAAAACCGATACCCAAAAGAACCGATCATTGCATATTTTCGGGCAAGGGATGCACTGCGCACTACCGGGTAAAAAAACAGCCGGACGAGAGGATACGGTTGAATATTCAGTCCCTTGGAACAGCTGCCGGAAAAACGGGGAAGATCCTTGAAGAAACGATTTTTCAGATGGGCCAGTGACTCGTGCTGGAGGCAAAAAGCGTAAAACCCGCCTTCGCCTTGCCGGCAGATATGATACTTCGGGGACTGCGATGAGAGAGGATGCCCCAGGGACTGGATCTCTGAACCGCAACGGTGAACCGTTCAGATATCCATAGCCCAGTCAGGGATATGGTGTAGGATATAATCCTGCACGGCCTCTTTCAACTCGCCCTTGGCAACGGGGCCAACAGCCTCGACAAGCTCATCATAATCAAACCAGCATAATTCGCGATCTTCATGATTATAAATGGTAAGAATGCGCTTATCTGGATTCTGGATGTCCTCCTCTTCCTGGATAGCCGCAACAATCCGCCGTGCGTCCTGAAGACTGAGGAATTTCAGCTGTTCTTCGCTCATATGTCATCACCATAAAAGAAAAAAGGCGAGTTGGGGGAAACCCACTCGCCTCTTAGAAAAAAACGTGTAAAATTGATTAAGCAGGTTTTACGACAGCACCGGAACGGATGCAGCGGGTACATACCCTCGTTCGATGGGTACTACCGTTTGCCGTAACCATCCGGACTCTCTTCAAATTCGGCAACCAACGACGTCTGGTCTTATTATGTGCGTGAGAGACGTTGTTTCCGACTTCCGGACCTTTTCCACAAATCTGACATACCTTGGCCATTTTAAAATCTCCTTATATCCTGTCTCACTGCAGCGCGTTTTCTGCACTGCTCTATCTTGGAGACGATTTGAAGTACCAGTGTTGAACTTACCTTTTCAGAATCAATTCTATTACTTTCTTTTCCACACAATAGCAAGATTTTTTCAGCAGATTTTTCCTCAGCTACCTCTTAAAATCACGTGGACCTTGCAATACATGGCCCAGTTAATATAGTGCAAAAGAAGGGGTATCCGCTGGATACTTTCTCGATATTCTGCCAATTCTCATTACCATAACGCCCATGCCCTTCGAACAACCGACAATCCGTCCACCGAGTGAGTGGCGCAGTGGCCTTATCCGGGTCACCAGGGGCTGCAACTGGAATCGCTGCCGCTTCTGCGGCATATATCCGCATCTTGCCGAGCCCGGCTTCTCCATCCGCCCGTTGACCGATATTTTTCATGACATTGATTTTCTCAGCCTGCGCAGGCCAGAGACCGAAGCCATCTTTCTCGGTGATGCCGATCCACTTCAGGCCGGACCGGCAACACTCATTGCCATAGCAAACTATCTCTACAAGGTTTTTCCCCTGCAAAGACTTACCTGCTATGCCAGGGCCTCAACCTTGAAAAAGATCGGCAGGGCGACAATAGCAGAACTTGCTGCCGCAGGGCTCAACCGTATCCACCTGGGTCTTGAATCAGGGAATGATGAAATTCTGCGCTATCAGCGTAAGGGCCAGAGTGCAAAAATGGTCCGTGAGGTCGCAGGATGGCTCAGGGAGGTCGGGGTAGAACTCTCTGTCTATGTTCTTCTCGGTCTGGGCGGGGAAAGGCTTTGGCAAAACCATATTCTGGCCACAGCGGAATTGCTCAATGACATTACACCTGAATTCATCCGTCTGCGCCGACTCTGGCTCTTTCCACCCTCGTTCTCCGGTCCGGGTTGCCCTCTGCTTGATGAGGCAGCAAGTGGCCGGTTCATGCCACAGACAGCTGAAGGGACTGTCCTTGAGCTGCAACTTCTTTTGCAAAATCTTAAGGCAGAAGGATCCTTTCTTACCTGCGACCATGAGAACAACTATATCAAGATCGAGGGTATGCTCCAGGCCGATCTCAAACGTATGAACGATCAGGTTGGAGCATTTCTTGCCCAACCAACCGAGGTAAAAGAGGCCCATTACCTGGAAATTGACGCCAGAATCTGATCCGGGCCGGTTACCCGATCGCTGCAGGAACAATGACTATGTATGCCATTCTTGCGCCGTTAGAAGACGACTGAAGAGCAAACTGGGCCAACACATCCGTTTGTTTCAGCCAATGCCATCATTTCTATCATCTCTCAACCGAGATTGCCTTTCCCTTTTTTCATTGTAATCAATAATGTTACATGGTAGCAAAGATTGTTTATTTCATCACTATTCCTAGCTTTATCACCATAGATATCTCATGAAAAATACGAATCAGCTCTGGACTTTTTTCGCCTCTGTACGACTTGCCATTTTTACCCTCTGTGCCCTGTCACTGACATCAATCATCGGCACTATTATCCCGCAAGGCGAATCGTTTTCCCGTCGTATCGACGTGTATAATCCCGTTTTCGCCAAATTCCTGATGGTCCTGGATATCCCCAACATGTATAGCTCATGGTGGTTTCTTGGCCTGCTCGGTATTTTATGCGCCAACCTGATTATCTGCAGTATCGACCGTTTTCCCATATCCTGGCGGCTAATCACCGCAGATCAACTCGCTCTGTCCCCTGAAAGAATCGGTCGTTTGGATCACCAGGAGAGCTGGAGCCTGAATGCTTCCTTGTCAGAAACCGCCCAGTCTTTGCGAGAAAGGCTCGACAAGGCCGGTTGGCAGACATCGATTCGCGAAAACACTGCTGGTCTTTTGATCTTTTCTCAGAAAGGCGCATGGTCACGACTGGGGGTCTACCTAGTCCACCTCTCGATTCTACTCATCTTCGTCGGCGCGGTTATCGGCAATTTTCTCGGTTTCAAGGGCTCCGTCATGATTCCCGAAACTGAAAGCACAGACAAGGTCTTTGCCTCTGGCAGTGCCCAGCCCCTCGATCTCGGTTTTGAAATACGCTGCGATGCGTTTGATATCGAATTTTATCCAAACGGTATGCCAAAAGAATACCGCTCTCGCCTGACGGTTCGGGAAAAAGGTAAAGATGTTCGCCAGGAAGATATTGAGGTGAATAAGCCCCTGTCCTATAAGGGAATTACCTTTTATCAATCCAGTTACGAAGGTTATAAAGATTTTCTCCTGAAATTCACCGACCCCACGGACCGGACGACAAAAACCTTTAAAGCCCTCTACCAGCAGGAAAGCACTTGGCCTGAGAAGAGTCTTCGCTTTGGTGTCATCAATGCTGAAACAAAGGGCAATCAGATTTTTCGCACCAAGATTTGGCTGCAGGATAAAACCCAGCAGCCCTCCATCTTCTGGCTGGAGACGGGTAAGGAAACCGAGATCAAGATACAGGGAAAGACTTTTCTCCTCTCGGCCAAGCAAATGTATGCAACCGGCTTGCAGGTGGCAAAAGATCCAGGCGTGTGGCTCGTTTATAGCGGTTGCGTTATGATGCTCGTGGGTCTCTACGTGGCCTTCTTTCTCTCGCATAGACGAGTCTGGCTCATTCTCAGACAGGATGCCGATAATGCGACTACCGTGCTGCTGGCCGCTTCGGCCAACAAGAATAAAACGGGTTTTACCAGCATCTTTGCCCAACTCAATGAGCTGCTGCGTGCCAGCAAAGGATAAACACTGATGCATTTCATCCAACACCACCTTGAAGAAAGAGATCAAAAATGACATCACGCACGGATCAGTTTTCCTCTTTCGGCCTTCAGAATACACGGAGTTTTCCATGACCAGCTCACAACTTCTTGGCATTACGACTTTTACCTACCTCCTTGCAACACTCCTCTATGTTTTTATCATTATTTTCAAGGCATATCGGCTGTATCTTCTGGCTGTTACCACGACGGTGATCGCCTTTCTGATCCAGACCGGGGGGATTGGCTTGCGCTGGTTTGAGTCCTACGGCATGGGTATCGGGCACGCCCCTCTGACCAACATGTACGAGTCGGTTGTCTTTTTTGCCTGGACCATTGCCCTGCTCTATCTGGTCATGGAATGGAAATTCAAGACCAGAATCCTAGGCCTTTTTGCCGTACCCTTTGCCTCCCTCGCCATGGCCTACGCCTCATTTTCCTCAGAAATCAGCAAAGAAATCACACCTCTGGTACCGGCCCTGCAATCCAATTGGCTCATAGCCCATGTCATTACCTGTTTTGTCGGCTATGCCGCCTTTGCAGTCGCCGCCGGAATGGGTATCATGTACCTCCTCAAGGCCTCAAACAGTAACCCCGATGCAGTGGACAAATCCACTGTCACCGGCACCCTCTCGGTACTCCCGAACATTGAAGATCTCATCCACAAGACCATGCTCTTCGGTTTTATCTGGCTCACTGCCGGGATTATTACCGGGGCAGTCTGGGCCAATTCAGCCTGGGGGACTTACTGGAGCTGGGACCCAAAGGAGACCTGGTCTCTTATTACCTGGTTTGTCTATGCCATCACCCTTCATGCCCGATATACCAGGGGATGGGCCGGAAAACGCCTGGCCTGGCTGGCTATTCTCGGGCTTCTCTCTGTAATATTCACCTATTACGGTGTTAATTTTCTGCTGTCGGGATTACACAGTTACGGTTCCAATTGAGTACGGAAAATATCTCCATCTCTAACAGGGATAAATAGTATTGCTTATTTGACAAGGCAAAGAAAAAAAAGTAGAAAGAGGCGTGTGGCAATAATCATATTGCCGAAAATCATCATCATTAACGAAGGGGTGAATCTTATGATCAGGAAGGCATTGGTATGTGGTGCAGCGGCAGTATTTCTCCTGTGTGGTCTCATAAACACCGGTTTTGCTGAGGACAAGAAAGGCCCGGAAACAATCACTCTCACTGCAACCGGCAGCGCCAAACCCAAACCTGCCGTATTCCCTCATAAGAAACACCAAGAGACCTTAAAATGTACGGATTGCCATCATGGTGCCAAAGATGGCAAACAAGTCCCCTATACCGAAGGTATGGAGATCGGCAAATGTGAATCATGCCATAATGCAAAAGTACTGGCTGGAAAGACCAAAGGCCCGCTCAAACTCGACACCCTGAAAGGCGCCGGCCATGGCAACTGCCTTGAATGCCATAAAGAAATGGTCAAAAAAGATCCTGCCCTGAAAGACAAAAAACTCGACAAGTGTACCACCTGTCACGCCAAATAGGACGCAGGCCGAATACACACACTTTCTGGAATGCATTCATCAACGCAAAAAGGGCATTTCCTCTTAGAGGAAATGCCCTTTTCCTTTCTACTCATCTGGCCAGCAGCTACGCTCAGGTAATCAGTTCTCCTGCATCCTTGAGATATCTCCTATCTGCAGGATGAGTGCACCGATTGCCGTCAAGAGGTTGAGCCTGTTGCGACGTATGATCGGATCATCCGCCATGACCATGACATCATCAAAGAATCGGTCGACCGGCTGCTTCATCTCCAGCAGGGCTTTGAGGGCGGCAAAATACTCATGACCAGCGAGAAGGACCTGCACCTTTTCCCGTACCTTGAGGAACGTAGCGTAGAGTTGCTGCTCGGCCTCTTCCCGCAGATAAACCTTGTCTACTGCCGTCTCCCCATTGTCTTTGATGATATTGCCTATACGTTTGTAGGACGCTGCTAATACGGCAAAGGCCTCTTCCGAGCGAATGGCGGTGAAGGCCTCGATACGGGCAAGACTGTCAATCACGTCATCAAAGGAGACAGCCACGACCGCATCGACAGCCTGGGCATCCATGCCTTTCGTCAGACAATCATTGACAAATCGCGCCTGGATAAAGGCGAGTACAGCCTGAACTGTCGCAGAGCCACCATTGACCTTCTCACCGTAGAGGGCCAGGGCTTTATGAATGATCTCCTGTAATGACAGGCGGTATCCTCGCCCTGTTATGATACCCAGAACGGCTAAAGAGAGCCGCCGCAGGCCAAACGGATCGGCAGCACCCGTCGGGATCTGGCCGATACCGAAACAACCGGCAAGTGTGTCAAGACGATCAGCCAATCCGACCAGGGCCCCGGCTGCGGAGCTGGGGAGTTCGGCCCCGGCCCGTTTTGGCATATAGTGCTCCTGGATCGCCAGGGCCACATCCGGTGTTTCACCGTCGTGCAGAGCATACGCCCCACCCATGACACCTTGCAGGGATGGAAATTCTCCCACCATGTTGGTCAACAGGTCGGCCTTGCAGAGCAGAGCGGCCCGGCAGGCGGTTTCAGTCAGACCGGGGTCGAGAATTTCGCAGAGCATTCTCGTCAATTTGACGATTCTCTCGGTTTTTTCCAGCATTGT
>JAUYSF010000136.1 GCA_030696435.1 Desulfoprunum sp.
ATTTGGGTCGACCTTCTGATCCGGGGACAGCTCTCCTTCTCACCGCATACACGATCACCACGATCGTTCTCGCCCGAATTCCATGAAGTGTGCGCCGTCTTCACCGTCCTGCAAAAATCCTCCCCTTTCTTGACATTCAACAGGTCTGGAAATAAGCTGAGATATGAGGGATCGTCAGTGTGCAGGTCCTGATGCAGTCCAAGGAAGGCCGGATGGTCCATACTCTCGTCTCATTTTAAGGGGAACCAGGATGCACGGAAACGTTTCTATTCTGCTGGCTGAAGATAACAACGTCGTGCGCAGGTCGATGAGCGAGTTTCTCCTGAAATTGGGCTACTTTGTCGTTGAAGCCACGACCGGAGCAGAGGCACTCAGGCTTTTCAGGGAGATACGACCACACCTCATTATTACCGACCTGCGGATGCCGGAACTTGACGGTATCCAGTTCCTGAAGATCGTCAAAGAAGAATCGGAACTGACACCGTTTATCATTGTCTCGGGCCAGGGGACCATGCAGGATGTGATCGAGGGTCTGCGAATGGGGGCCTGGGATTATCTGCCCAAGCCAATCCATCCCCTCGAACTGCTCAAGCACAGTGTCGAGCGGGCGCTGGAACGGGCGCAGCTGCTGCGGGAATCACGCGATCATCAGGGATATCTCGAAAAAGCCATCGAACAGCGCACGGCGGATCTTCTCGTGCAAAACCGCATGTTGGAGAGGGAGATCAGGCAGAGGCAGGCCCAGGAAGAACTGGTCCAAGAGGCGCGTAACGAATGGGAACGGACGGTCAACGCCCTGCCGGACATGATTGCCATCGTCGATCTGGAGCACCGGGTCATCCGCCTCAATACGGCCATGCAGGAGCGGCTCGGTCGACCACTGGCAGAGATCATCGGCCAGGACTGCCTGATGTGCCGCGATGCCTTCCCCTGTCTGCACGCAGAGCTTATAGAAGACAGAAAACCACGCACGATTGAAATATTTGATCGTGATTGTGACGCCAATTATTCCCTGCATGTCATCCCCTATTATGCGGCGGATGGTGAGCTGATCGGCTCTGTGCATGTCTTTCATGATATGAGCGAGCAGAAAAAAAGCATGAAGGAAAAGGAAATTCTCCATGCCCAACTGCTGCAGGCCCATAAGCTTGAGTCCGTCGGCCAGCTTGCCTCCGGCATTGCCCATGAGATCAACACTCCCACCCAATTTGTCAGCTCGAATGTCGGTTTTCTCGATGAAGCCTTCGCTGATGTCCAAAAGATCGTCGCGACCCTGGTCAATGCCGACGAGCAACAAATCCTCTCCGGCGAGGTGCTGAAGCAGGCCCTGGAGACCGCCGACTGGCCCTATCTGGAAAAAGAAATTCCCATGGCGATCGAACAATCGCGGGAAGGTCTCTCCCGGGTGGCTCATCTTGTGCGGGCCATGAAAGAGTTTTCCCATCCGGGCGGTAAAGAGGCCGAGGTTGTCGATATCAACCATCTCATCGAGATGACGGTGACAGTGGCCCGGAACGAGTGGAAATACAGTTCGGAGGTACAGCTTGAACTCTCCCCTGATCTGCCGGGTGTCTTCTGCCTGGCAGACCAAATAGGCCAGGTATTTCTCAATCTCCTGGTCAATGCCGCCCATACCATCACCGAGAAACTGGGCCGGACCCCTGAGGGAGGCAAGGGCATCATCACGATCAAAACTGAGGTTGACGGCCCTTCAGTCCTGATCCATTTCTCCGATACCGGCTGCGGTATCCCTGATTTTGCCAGGGCAAAAATCTTCGATCCGTTCTTCACCACCAAGGCCGTGGGCAGCGGCACCGGCCAAGGGTTGGCCATCGCCTATGACGTCGTTACCAGCAAACACAATGGTTCTCTCACCTTTACAACGGCTGTCGGCGAAGGGACGACCTTTACGATCAGGTTGCCGATCAAAAAAAGCGTGAGCTGAGGAGGCCGGGCCATCTCTTATGCCCTGCTCTTCACCCTGCCCCTGGCCACTTTCTTGACTTTAAATGAACGCAGACATAAACTGATAGCAGAGACAGGCAAGAAACTTCCCAACCCATTTCACCATAGCCACAGGAGCTGTCATGAGAAACCGGATCGCACCCGTCGTCCTCTTCTCTCTCGCCCTGTTGCTGTCGACGTGTACCCCGCCACCGCCTGAGAAGGCCAAAGATCCCGTCACCCTGCAGCTCAAATGGCTGCATCAGGCCCAGTTCGCCGGGTTTTATATGGCTCGGGAAAAGGGTTATTATGCCGAGGAAAACCTTGATGTCACCTTTCTTGAGGGCGGCCAGGATGTAAACCCGTGTGAGCGTTTGTGTAATAGCAAAGCCGACTTCGCGATAGTCTCAGCGGAATCGGTATTTTCCAAACACAAAGAGGACCGCAATGTGAAGGCTGTCGCGGTCATCTACCAGCGAAGTCCCGTCGTCTTCGCCGCGAAGGCCGAATCACATATTGTCAGACCACAGGATTTTGCCGGAAAAACCATTGCCGTGAGCAATGTGGAAGGAGGAGGCTTTGTTGAGGCCCTGATCCAGTTCAACACCCTGATGAAAAAGATGGGTTTGAAACCGAGCGATTACCGCACAGTCCCGTTTGATCCGCTCTATCAGGATTTTCTCTCCGGCAAAGCCGATATCACCACCACCTCTCTCGTCAGCGGGGCAATTATGCTGCGCAATAAAGGGATACAGCTCAATTTCATCTGGCCGGGCGATTACGGCATTCCCTTCTACTCAGACACCTTGGCGACCACCGACAAATATCTGCAGGAGAAA
The DNA here is from genome assembly GCA_030696435.1 of Desulfoprunum sp. Lineage (GTDB taxonomy): Bacteria > Desulfobacterota > Desulfobulbia > Desulfobulbales > Desulfocapsaceae > Desulfoprunum. The sequence continues at coordinate 2,784 of JAUYSF010000136.1, forward strand.
CCGGATATCGCCCTGCGGTTTGTGCGGGCCTCCATGAGAGGGTGGCAAGATGTCGTAGAGCATGCCGATGAGGCCGTCGACGCAACCCTAAAATATGTTGAGGCCAAGGATCGCACCTTCCAGCATGACATGGTCGAGGCCCAGATGCCCCTGGTACACACCGGCAAGCAGCCAATCGGCTGGATGGAACCGCAGATCTGGCAGTCGATGTATCAGATCCTGGTTGAGCAGGGAATTTCCCAAAACCCTGTGCAGAATCTTGAGTCTGTCTATACCCTTGACCTTCTCAAAGCAGTCTACAAAGCAGAGGACAAATGAAACTCAGGACCAAAACCCTGCTGCTCTTTTTGCTCGTTTCCCTGTTGCCGGTTTGTGCAACCGGCTACCTGTCCTATCGTATCAGCCGCAAGGCAATTGAGCAGGAAGCTATCTCGTTTTTGGTTGCAACGAACCTGCAGAAAAGCACTCGGGTCAAGCACTGGATAGCCGATGCCTCGCGACAGCTTGAATTCATAGCAGGGCTGCCGATACTGAAAGAACAGTTTTCTAAAATAATCCGTGAGCATGACCGTCCTGACGAGGCGCACATTGCGTATCACCGTGAGCTGATGAACAACTACCTGCTACCGGCTGTCGCCAGGGGGGCGTTTATCGAACTGTTCATACTCCGCCCGGCGGATGGCCTGGTTCTTGCTTCGACCGATTCCCTGCAGGAAGGCAAGATCAAGATTGATCGTGTGTACTTACGCGAGGGACAAAAGGGCACGTATATTGAGAACACCTTCTATTCAATGACGATCCAGCAACCCACGATGGTGATCAGTACGCCGATTAAAGATACAGGCGGATATCCTGGTGCGGTCTTGGTGGGACGCCTCAATTTGCAGGATCTGTCGGTAATCATGGAAGAACGCAGCGGACTGAGAAACACCGAGGATACCTACCTGGTCAATACCCAGAATTATTTTATTACCGAGCCACGATTCCGCAAAGATTATGCCTTAAGAAAAACTATTCATACTCAAGGGGTTCACTTTGCCTTACAGGAACAGCAAGGAACAGCCGTGTATGACGATTATCGGGGGGTACCGGTGCTCGGGGCATATCAGTACCTGCCGGAGAGAAAACTGGCGCTTATTTCCGAAATCGATCAGCAGGAATATCTTGCCCCGATCAAGCGTCTGCAGAAAAACATTTTTGGCATCGGCGGCCTTATTGCCCTTATCTCCCTGCTGATAGGCTGGAAGAGTGCCGAAACCCTCTTACAGCCCTTGCGGCGATTGGTTGAGGCGGTCAATAGATTGGGAAGCGACAACCTCAGTTTTTCAGAAAAAATACTGGGCAAAGATGAAATCGCCCAGTTGGCAAAGGCCTTCTCTGCAATGACCAGCCGGTTGCAACAAACCCTGGTCTCACGGGATACCCTGCAGCAAGAAGTCGAGATGCGGAGAAACACCGAGATACGGTTGAAAAATGCCATGGTCCAGCTTGGTCGGTCCAACAAGGAATTGGAACAGTTCGCCTATGTGGCATCCCATGATCTCCAAGAACCGCT
>JAUYSF010000151.1 GCA_030696435.1 Desulfoprunum sp.
AAAATCAATGCTCGCAGTATCAACTATATGGCTGCGCTTAATTTTCGAAAATGCCTTGATCTGAGAAAAAATTGCTATAATCCGACAGACTCCTAGGCTGACTTGAAATCGTCAGGTCTTGGGAAAAGGCGGATTAAAAATAATTATTCTTCCATATCATGGACATCGCCCATGGTTTGCTATAATAATAGAAAAATGGGCATGCAATAACCAATCAAGGTGACCTGCTCTGGCCAAGGGATGAGAAGACAATGGGGGATTTAAAAAGAATCACACAACTGAAGAGCGCGGTGTTATTTCTGCTGTTGGCAGCAGTCACCGCTCTTGTCGTCCTGCAAGTCAGCCATGATGGCTCCTCTGTTGGACAGGCATCAGAGAATCCTGTCAACTCTCTCTCTCCCGACTTCGTCAAACCCTCTCGCATCATCATCGCCGATGACTCCTCCTACGCCCCGTATATGTTTCTCGATACCGAGGGAAAGCCTGCAGGAATAACTGTCGAATTCTGGAAACTGTGGAGCAGCAAGACCGGAATTGCCGTGGAATTTCGCTTGATGCAGTGGGATGCTGCTCTGTCTGCCGTACAGAACGGTGAGGCGGATGCCTTAGGTGGTCTGGCCAGGACAGAGGGGCGACAGAAAAATTTCGCGTTTGTCGGGCCACTCTATACGCTTGCCACCAGTATCTTCTTTCATGAACAGATCCACGGCATCAGAGGGCTTGAAGATCTGCAGGGCTTTCCTGTCGGAGTGGTCAAGGGACACAATTCCGTTGACCTGATTCTGCAGCGTTACCCGAAGGCCATGTTGTTGGAGTATCCAGGAACCGAGTCCCTGGTTAAGGCGGCGGTCCTGGGAGAAATCAAGGTCTTTGTTGCCGACTCGGAGGTGGCCAATTACTATCTGGCAAAATATGACCAGAACAGTCTTTTTCACGAAACGACCAGGCCGATTGTTTCAGATCCGCAATATGCCGCAGTAAAGATCGGCAATAGCCCGCTCCTTGCAGTGCTGCAGGATGGTTTTAACCAGATCTCTGAAAAGGAAATACACAACATCGTTGCCTCCTGGACCGGTAAATCGCGTATTCCCCGGATTTCCAGGTCGACTATGCAGCTCATCGTGGGGGTGGTTGCTGGCTTGCTCTCCCTCATTCTCCTCTGGAATGTCAATCTTCGAAAAACGGTCGCAAAAGCCCTGCGCGAAGTTGAACGGCGCAATCTGGAGCTGCAGGACAGCGAGGCCCGATTCAAGGCCTTTTTTGATCTGGCGCCTTATGGCTTTGCCGTCAACGATCTACAGAAACGTTATCGCATGGTCAATCAGGCCTTCTGTCGTCGGATAGGTATGCGGGAAGAGGAGGTGGTCGGGCATACGGGGGCCGAATTGGGAATTATCACCGATGAGGCCACCTTCGAGAAAATGCGCGAGGAACTGCTGCACACCGGTGAGCTGACCAACCGAGAGGTGATCTTCAGTTCGAGCCAGGGGCCTCGGCATGCCCTCTATTCGAGCCGGCTGATTGAGTTTGGCGGCGAACAGCTCGTCCTCTCGGCCACAGTCGATATTACCGAGCGCAAACGGGCGGAAGAGGCCCTCGGGGAGAGTGAGAACAGTTTTACCAGACTGTTCGAGTCGGCCCCGATCCCCATGGCCTTTGCCTCGGAAATTGATGGCTATCGTGCGACGACCTGGAATGACTCCTGGTACCGGACCTTCGGCTATGCCCGTGAAGAGGCGAACGCCAGGAGCGGGGCTGATATCGGTTTATGGGTTGACCCGGTGGATCGCCGGCGGTTTCTCGATAAGGTCGAGATGCAGAATTATGTCAGTGGCTTGGAGGTCCGTATGCGGCGTTGCGACGGCGCTGTTCGTTACTGTGAGGTGTTCGGCCGCTTCATCGGCAAAACCGGTCACCAGGTTCTGATGGCCGCCTATCTTGATATCACCGTACGTAAAGAGGCGGAAAAAGCCCTGCAAGAGAGTGAGGAGCGTTTTTCCAAGGCCTTCTCTTCATCTCCCGCTCCGATGGTCATCTCCGATATCGAAACCGGACGTTTCATCGACTTCAATGAGAATTGGCTGCGGATGACGGGTTATTCGAGGGAGGACCTGATCGGCAGCACCTCCTACGATCTCGGAGTCTGGCGAGACCCGCAAGACAGGAAGCAGCTGGCCCTCCGGTTGCGCCAGGACGGACATATCAAGGACTTTCCCTCTCAGATAGTCACCGTCTCGGGCAAAATTCGGGATGTGATATGGGCGGCGGAGATCATCAACATCGGTGGTGCCGAGGTGATGCTGTCCCTCGTCTATGATTACACCGACAAAAAAAGGGCCGATGAGGAAAAGGAAAAACTGCAGATGCAGTTGTTGCAGTCTCAGAAACTCGAATCGGTGGGACGCCTTGCCGGTGGGGTGGCACATGACTATAACAACATGCTCGGGGTCATCCTCGGCCATGCGGAACTTGCCATGCTCAAAGCAGATGAGAGCCATCCGCTCCATGTGCATCTCAGAGAGATACGCCTTGCGGCCCAGCGCTCGGCCGAACTGACCCAGCAGCTGCTCGCCTTTGCCCGCCGCCAGACTATTGCTCCCAAGGTCATAGATCTTAACAGGTCGGTGACAACCACGCTGCAGATGCTACACCTTATTATCGGTGAGAATATTGAGCTGGTCTGGCTGCCGGGAGATGAGGCTTTTCCGGTGAAGATCGACCCCAGTCAGTTCGACCAGCTGCTGATGAATCTCTGTGTCAACGCCAGGGATGCCATTGACGGTGTCGGCAGGATCAGCATCGAGACGGGCAGAATTATTCTTGATGAGGCGTACTGTGCCACAAACACTTTTTTCACTCCGGGAGATTATACCGTGCTTGCCGTAAGTGATACAGGCTGCGGTATGGACAAGGAGACCCGGGCTAAAATCTTTGAACCGTTCTTCACCACCAAAGACTTAGGAAAGGGTACGGGCCTGGGCCTTGCGACGGTCTATGGCATCGTCAAACAGAATGATGGTTTTATCAATGTTTACAGCGAGCCGGGGCAGGGAACGACCTTCAGAATCTATCTGCCTCGTTATGCCGGCTTAAGCATCGATGATGGAGAATTAGAGGTCGATATTATCTCAAGAAACAACAATGAAACGGTTCTGGTTGTTGAAGACGAGGCGGTCCTGCTGGACATTAATACAACCATGCTGCTGGATTTGGGTTACAAGGTACTGGCTGCCGGTAGCCCGGCCGAGGCCATCCGCCTGGCCGGCGAACATGCAGGCAGGATTGATCTGCTGATGACCGATGTGGTGATGCCGGAGATGAACGGCCGTCAACTCGAAGGCCAAGTCCAAAAAACCAATCCCGGCATCAAAGTCCTGTTCATGTCGGGCTACACGGCCAACGTGATTTCTCATCACGGGGTGCTGGATGAAGGTGTGCACTTTATCCAGAAACCCTTCACCCTCAAGGATGTGGCGATGAAGGTCAGGACTACTCTTGATCAGAAGCCCGAAGACGAGCGGAGAGAAGGAGACCGCATTACTGCAGGGGAATCGCTGAAGACATGAGCACCGCCGCCTCTTCCGCCATGATCGTCGCAGCCCTCTGCGTCGACCGACCGGTCCTCTCCGAGCTCAGAGAGCTGTTCCCCGAAGCCTGGGAGGTAGTGTACCAGGAACTCGCACGACTCGCCGAGCATCAGGATCCGGCCCAAATAGCCCAGAGCCTGACCCGGGCCCATCAGGAATGGCAGAAGAATCAACCCCAATGCCGTGCTCTCCAAAACAAGTTCAACCGCCGACTTGCCGGACAATGCGGACTTCAGCTGATCAGAAGGCTCGCTCTTGAGCAATACGCTCGGGCCGTGCAGCAGGAGACCCTTAAGACCGGAGGCACGGCCGGCCTGCGAGACAGGTTGCTCCTCCGTATGCTTATCCTGCCCATGGCCACAGCGCGGAGGGCGCTGCCGTATCGTCTGCACCGGATGGCCTGGCGGCTTCTGCGAAATCCAGCCGCAGCAACCGCAATGTTGCTGCAGGCCGGCTGTTATCTCATTGCTCCCACGGAACTTATCAAGAGTCTGGGGACCCTGATCGGTTCTCGCCCGACCTTGGAGATAGGTGCGGGCCGGGGAACTCTGGCCTCTCGTTTGCGCCGCTCCGGCATAGATATCACCGCGGTTGACGATTTCAGCTGGGCCGATAGGCTGCCGATGGGGTCCGGGGTGCTGCAGATAGACGGCCGAGAGGCACTTGAACGATTCAAACCGCAGGTCGTCATCTGCTGCTGGCCGCCGCCCGGCAATAATTTCGAGCAGAAAATATTTTCAAGCCCCGATGTTCAGGACTATATCGTCATTATCTCCCGGCATCGTTATGCCAGCGGCGATCACCAGGCCTATGCCGGAGCGAAGGAATTCCGTTGCGTCCAGGCCACCGGCCAACTGGCCGAGATGCTCCTGCCGCATGAGGCCGAGAGCGTGCTCTATATCTTCAGTCGCAGGCAAGCATCCGGGGCGTGTGTGGCCAAAGGCTGAGCTGTGGCCGTTTTTTTGCAGGAAGTTTTGGCTGAACTCCTGTCCCTACCGCGACCCAATATCCTTTACATTCAGCTCCTGGCGCGTATCATTATAAAGAGGAAATTATCTGTTGAATTGCTATCAGCCGTGGAACTCTCGGCGAAAGCTTTCACTTAAAACAACAATTGGAGGAATTGCAGAGATGAAAGTAACATCCATCAAATTCAGACTTGTCGCAGGAGGCACCGCCCTGGTTCTCCTGCCACTTCTCATCATCGGTTTTCTCTCAATCACAAAATCATCCACAGCTCTATCTGAGCTGGCAAAAAAACAGGCAGAGACAGTTGCTTCAGACCTGGCCGGTTTGGCAGACAGCATTCTGGCAGAGGAAATGAAGCTGGCTGAGGTTATTGCAGCAGATGGGCAGGTGGTCGATGTTCTGGCCCTGGTCAAACAGGGTGGAACCGCTGGGGCGACTGAGCAGATAGCCGGTCTGTTTGGCAGCCTGGAGAAAAAATTCAGCAAATTGGGGACGGCATATCAGGGCGTTTTTATCAGTGATGCCGAAGGAAATCTGTTCACCGGCGTCCTCGAAGGGGGCAAAGAATATAAGGGCAGCAATGTCGCGGATCGGGACTATTTTCAGGCTGCCAAGACGACTGGAAAAACGACCATCGGTAATGTTGCCCGCTCCAAGACAACAGATAAGCTGATCAGCGTCATTTGTGTGCCTATCAAATCTTCAACCCAGGAGTTTGTCGGGGCCGTTGGCCTGGTTCTGAAGGTGGAGTTCCTCACCGAGCTCATTTCTGGCCGGAAAATCGGCAAGACCGGATATGGGTTTATGACCGACAAAAATGGTATCATCCTTGCCCACCCTGTTCCTGAACATATCCTGAAGCTTGATGTGACAAAACTTGCCGGCATGGAAGCGTTTGTCAAAAGGATGCTGGCCGGTGAAAAAGGCGTTGAGGAATACACCTTCAAAGGAATTGACAAAATTGCCGGCTTTGCGCCCCTGTCGGTTGCCAACTGGTATGTGGCGGCAACGCAGGATGCCGCGGAATTTTTAAGTGCAGCCCATTCTATTCGCAATTTAAGCATTGCTGTTACTCTGGTGGCGATGCTCTTAACCGTCCTGGCGGTCACCTATTTCGCCGGTTTGATCGTCAAGCCGATTAACAGAGCGATTGCCAGTCTCAAGGATATCGCTCAAGGCGAGGGCGATTTGACAATGCGATTGGATGCCAAATCAAAGGATGAGGTCGGTGAACTTGGCTTCTGGTTCAATACCTTCATCGAAAAACTGCAGGGCATTGTCAAACGGATTGCCGAGAACTCCAATATGGTCAACGCCTCCTCCAATCAGCTCTCGGCTATTGCCAAAGAGCTGTCATCCGGGGCTGAGGACACCTCGCAACGGGCTGCTAATGTGGCAACCGCCTCGGAAGAGATGAGTGCCAACCTGAACAATGTGGCTGCAGCCATGGAGGAGTCTTCGACCAACACCAATATGGTTGCCTCTGCAGCCGAGGAAATGACCTCGACAATCAATGAAATAGCCGAGAATGCCGAGCGGGCCAGGAATGTTTCGAGCAAAGCGGTTGATCAGGCGACGAGCGCCTCTGAAAAAATGGAGGAACTTGGC
>JAUYSF010000166.1 GCA_030696435.1 Desulfoprunum sp.
GCGACCGCTACTCAATCCCAAAACCCTGCAGATGGACGCCTTTGCCACCGAGAACGTGCGGGGCTTCGGCCTGTTGCAGCGAGACAGCGATTTCCGGGATTATCTAGATGCCGAGGCCCAGTATCATCTCCGCCCGAGCGCCTGGGTGGAACCGCGGGGCGACTGGGGCAAGGGTCAGGTGGTGCTGGTGCAGCTGCCATCACCCAACGAGACCAATGACAACATCGTCGCCTTCTGGAACCCGGCGGAGCAGGTAACCCCTGAGAAACCTCTTTCGCTTGAATACACCCTAAAATTCGGCGATTCAGCGATTACAGGCGAGAGCATGGGCCGGGTGATCAACACCCTGGTGGGAGACGGCAACCGCACCGGTGGCGGCAGTACCGACGGCGCCTACCGGCTGATTGTCGATTTTGCTGGAGGCCCCCTGGACAAACTCTCTCCCCGCGCCAAAATACTGGCAACAGTGACCGCCCTGGAGCAGGGCGAGGTGCTCGATCACTACGTGGAATATATTCCATCGCAGCGCTGCTGGCGACTGTCGATACTGGCAAAGGCCTCTAAAAACACCCCTCTCGTCCTCCGCGCCTACTTGAGCCGGGAACTTGAAACGCTCACCGAGACCTGGACCTACAGTTTGGCGACAGACAATGATATTCGTATTCAAGGAGATTGAAATGCAGGACATAGTGTATGAAGACCTTTTTTCCCGGACCTTTGGCTACCTCAGACAAGGTGGCGTATCGCTGACCCGCGACACCGCTCTCGCCGCCCTGAGGCTGATCGAAGAACTCCTCGTCAGCGATTCCCGGGATGCACTGGAACGTGTGGTCGTCGAACTGCCAAGGCACCTCGATATCTCGGATATCTCCCTGCCCCTCCCCTGTCCACCTGTCAATCGGGGCAGTATCGGCTACTGGAATGGTCGATGACTCAAAGATTCACCGACAGGGAAGACCCGAACCCGAAACAGGCCCCTAGCCCTCCTGCCCCCTGGCGAAAAAAGGCGCGACTGCGCCGCATCGTCCTCACCATATTGGTGGTCGGCCAGTGCGGCATTGCAAGCTCTACCATGATCAGGGTCCTGCCCTATCACGGCGGTGACCCTCTCGAAATCAGCCTGGCTATAGTTTTTGCCCTGCTCTTCTTCGGCATATCGGTGGGAGCCTGGTTTGGTATCTTCGGCTTTTTCGTCCGTCTTACGGGCGGTGATCGGCTGTCTCTTGCGCATCGGCATCCTCCCCACACCCTCAAAGAGGTGCCGCTCGCTCGAACAGCCGTTGTCATGCCGATCTACCATGAGCCGATAGAGCGGACCTTCGCCAGCCTACGGGCCGTCTACCGCTCGCTGGAGGCTACCGGCAAGCTGGAGCATTTTGATTTCTTTATCCTCTCAGACAGTCGCGACCCGGAGATATGGCTGGCCGAACAAAGCGCCTGGTACCATCTCTGCAAGACACTGAAGGCCGACGGTCGCCTGTTCTACCGCCGGCGTCTGCTTAATATGAATTTCAAGAGCGGCAATATCGCCGACTTTTTCCGCCGCTGGGGCCGGAATTACCGCTACACTCTGGTGCTGGATGCCGACAGTCTGATGGCTGGAGAGACCATTGTGCAAATGGTTCGCCTCATGGAGGTCGAACCCTCGGTGGGCATCCTCCAGACCTGCCCGATCCTGGTCAACGCCAGGTCGATATTTGCCCGGGCACAGCAGTTTGCCAACCGTTTCTATGGTCCCCTTTTCACCGCCGGCCTTGCTGCCCTGCAACTCGGTGAAGCGGCCTACTGGGGCCACAACGCCCTCCTGCGCAACGAGCCCTTCATGCGCCATTGCGGCCTGAGACGCCTGCCCGGCAGCGGTTTGTTCGGCGGTGCCATCATGAGCCATGACTTTGTTGAGGCGGCATATATGGCCCGGGGCGGGTATGAGGTTTGGCTTGAACCCGAACTCGGTCAATCCTATGAAGAATCTCCGCCCACCCTGGTTGAGGATCTTACCCGCGACAAACGCTGGGCCAAGGGTAATCTCCAGCACCTCTGGCTGATCTTCTTTGCCGGTAAAATCAAGATGGCCCACCGCATGGCCTTCTTGAACGGGATCATGTCGTACCTGGCATCACCTCTGTGGTTGACCTTTCTGGTACTGTCCTCAATTGAGGCAACCCGCCTGGTGCTCAGCCCCATCAACTATTTCCCCGCCCAACACAGCCCCTTCCCTGCATGGCCAGAATGGCACCCCGAACTCGCTCTCGCCCTGGCCTCCAGCACCGTTTTCCTGCTCTTTCTGCCAAAATTTCTGGCCATAATTGATGTGCTGCGAAGGAGGAAAACTGCAGATTTCGGCGGAGCCCTGCGACTGCCGGCCAGTGTGATGCTGGAGGCCATGATCTCCGCCCTCCTGGCCCCAATCCGCATGCTGGCCCACAGTCGCTATGTTCTGGAGGCCCTGCTCAACCTGAATCTGCGCTGGGCCGGCCAAAACCGCACGGCTGAAACCGACTGGCGGTCGACCCTCATAAGTCAGTTACCGGGATCGATCATCGCCTTCTGCTGGGCGGGTTTCGCGTTCCGGCTGGATTTCAAGTTCTTCCTCTGGTCACTGCCGGTAGTCATCCCTCTTATTCTGGCGGTACCGACCTCAATGCTGCTTGGGCGGGTGAGTTTTGGCCGGATGCTCAAAGATTTCGGCTTGCTCAGTGTCCCCGAAGAAATTCAGGGTTGCTCCCTCATCGATGACCTGCAGAGGCCTGCTGCGCTCGGAGGCAGAGTGAGGGGATTGACCGCATTCCAGGCAGCCGTCGTCGATCCGGGGCTGAACAGGCTGCATCAGAGCCTCGGACGTCGACATCGAGGTGAGGCCGGATATGCTTTTCTCCAAAAACTTCGGCTCCTCTGCCTACAGGAAGGCCCTGGAGCCCTGACCGCCAGGGAGCTCAGTATGCTGGCCCGCGATCGGGACTCTCTCGACTGGCTACATCAGGCCGCCTGGCAGGCAGACCAGAACAGCTATTGGGCGGCATTTCATGTTAGAGGAATGAAATAATGAGCGAATACGCTCTGTTGATTCAAAATTAACCTTTTGGGGAACATGAAAAGGTTCTTTTCTCCATCCCTTGTCGCACTGCTGACATACCTCTGCCTCTCTCTGTGGCCGTTGTATTCTCACGCCGAAAACAATATCGCGTGGCTGCACGAATTCCGCGCCGGTCTCCTGGACCATGATACAGATGACCTGTGGAGTGGCTCTTCGCGAGAAACCGGCATTGATGCAAACGCCGAACTCATCTTCACTCCGAACTACGAAATCTGGCATGGACATATTCGACCCACTATGGGTTTTTCCATCAACAACAAGGGTAATACCAGTAAAATATACGCCGGTGGCGTCTGGCAATACCTCTGGCAGAATGGTTGCATTCTGGACGTCGGAGCAGGTCTGGCCATCCACGACGGCGAAACGGACAATCCAGAGGCCATCCACAAGAAGGAACTTGGCCGCAGGGTCCTGCTCCACTTTTCAGTCGAGCTCGGTTATTCTCTATCAGCACACAGCCGACTGTTCCTGATGTTCGACCACATCTCTAATGGCTATACCGCCGAGCCTAATCAAGGCTTAGACACCGTCGGCATCCGCTACGGCTACCTGTTCTGATCATAAAATAGGGACACTCCCTAGTTTTATTTTTTAAAAACTGGGGAGTGTCCCTCTTTTATTTTATGGGTAACAAAATGCGCCTCTTGCCACGGGTTTCACTGTCTTTTCTCAGGGTGATATGTTCTGCCGGTATTCTCTCTATGCTTTTTGCGGCTGATGGAGGCCCGGTATATGCCGCGCCTGCTGATCCGACCCTTATCTATCAGGAGAGTGCCGGAAAGGCCGTCAAGCATTTCCAGTGGCGCCGTGCATCTGCTGCCCAGGAGGAAGTGATTACGGTCACCGAGGAGGATGCCACCTTTGTCAATCACTGCGACCGAACGGGCCGGACTCTTGCCTGGCATTTCCGGCAAGGGCGGCAAACGGAGATCCAGGTCGTCCGCGACGGCAATTTGCTGAAAATCGCAGGAATTCTACAAGGGAATAAGATTGATACGATAGAGTCTATTGACGATCGTCCCTGGTATCAGCCCCTGTCCTTTTCCCTGCGATCTTTTCTTGATTCTCCTGAAGAAAAGATATCTTTTTGGATGGTCCGTACCGACAGTCTCGAGTTTGTAACCATGCAGGCGGAAAAGGTGGGAGTCGAGGAGGTCACTGTTGCAGGAAGACAGGTGCGCGCCCGAAAGGTTGAGATCAGGCGGGAAGGTCTTCTTGCCTCGTTCTGGCATGCGGCCTTCTGGTTCAGGGAAGCTGACCAGGTTTTTGTCCGGTATCAGGGCATACATGGCCCGCCCGGCACCCATGAGACCGTCGTGCAGCTGATGAAAGAGTTTCAGAAACGCTGACCGCCCATTCATTGCACCAAGGCCTTGTCTGCTCTAGAGATGTTCTCTGATCAGGTGGAAGGAAAGCGTCGAGGTAGTGACGGTGCTGCGGCCGAAGACAATGAAATACATCAGCCACAACAGCTGCAGGCCGATGATGATGCCGGGATGCCAAAGCAGGCTGAGGCCGTGGCTGATGATGGGATCAACGAGTTGCGGGGCCGGGCTGAACAGGGCAAGAAGAAGGACATAGAGCACAGCCAGACCGCCCATCTTCTGGTAGGCCGAGATCTTGGCAAACCCCCGGAAGTCGGCACGCAGGGTCTCCGAGAGGATTCGCCAGATCTGGGTCACCGCTATGCTGAGGATAAAGGCCGCGGTACAATGGCCGGTCAGGAAGAGAAAACTGCCGGCGATGGCAGTCAGGCAGTAGAGGATGCAGGTCATAGCCTGGATCGGGATCAGCGGCTCACCGCTCAGCTTGCCCTCGTATATCGCCTTCTTGGTGGGGCCATCAAAGACAAACGAGGCTCGGGCAAAGAGACGCTGCATGAATGGGCTGCAGTCCCTGAGCCTCTTGCCGTAGCAGCAGCCGAAACTGATGCAGCCGAGACGGCCCAATCCTTCTCCCAGGGTATAGGCAATGGCCATGGCCGCCAGCATCGGCAGCATCGGCAAGCGGCAGTCAATGAACCTGCCCAGAGCCCTCTCCGCCAGCAATATTGCCCAAGGGGAGATCAAGATGCCGACAAAGGAGGCCCCGCCAATCGTAAAGGTATGGCGTTTTTTCTCAACCAGGATGGCAACGAGGCGAGCGGCGGGGATACAGACGGCCAGCACTATGGCTGTGGCCAAAAGGGTGCCGGCGAGCGAAATATGGGCGGCACCGAGCAGGATCAGGAGCAGGCTCACGGCCAGGAGCTGGCTGGTGGCGATGAAAAAACCGTAGTAGGTGAAGTTCACACCCTGCCATTGCCCATCGGCAGATTTTTTCTGCGGCACGACGGCCAGCATCTGCCAGCGTTCACCGGGCAGATGGGAAAATCCCCAGGCCAGCACGAGGCTAAGGATACAGGTCATCGCTGCAAGAAAGATCAGATCGGACATGGGCGCTGAATAGTTATTATCAAATAATTAACAACCAAAACCATCAACACTAGCTATCCATATATTTCCATCAATTTGATGGGGATCTATATGATGCATACCAATGCGGTTCCAGCCCTTCCCGCTCCTGCGTAAAGCAGGTCTTTTTTGGACAAGGATTTCTTCAAATTCAGTAGTATTGAGTTGAGTTATTTCAAAAGCTCGAACCTTGTTTCCGTAAACAAAATTAATATCTTGGGCGAATCTTATCAAATGATCATTATACATAATAACCCTTCCACCCATTCTCCCTCTGAAAGGATCTTTTTTATAAATGGGGCTCTTCGGATGTTCTGTCCAAGGACCCAAAAGACCATCAGCAAAGAAAAGCCGAAGTGTTTTTTTGGGATTTGATGTTAACATCCACCACCTAGCTTTATAATAAAAGATTGAGTTATCAATAAATTTCCCCTCTAACAGGGTTGCTTGGTAGGACCACCCTGTTGGGAAATTATTTGCTTTATACAGTCTTACAGAATCTCCCCCTTTGCTTTCCGGAATCATGTAAAATTCATTATTCCATTTAAACACATATGGGTAAGAAAGATGGAATGACTCGCTTAAAACAATTTGCTTATACTGCCATTTAAGACCGTCTTCACTTATGGCCATTCCTATATCGCCACGGTCTTCCTTTAATCTCATTACTTCAAAAAACATATACCAAACTAATCCCTCTTTTATCATAAAAGGATCGGCAATAAAGCTAGCTTGAGTATCAGAAATATCATGCGCAGTGAGGACCGGGTTGGAAACACCTTGTGGTGGTTGTAAATCAAAAGGGGAAGTTCCCGTATAAATCCCTATGGACCATGAGTTGATATCTGGCCCCGTATAGGGCCAGCCATATTCAAAATATAAATACATTAGATATATGACGGTTGATACGATGGTTAGGCTAACAAAAAGAACTGCTATAATTAATGGAGACATTTTTTTTGTAGGTGATAATAATTCGCTTTTAAAGGTAGCCCTAAAAATAAGGTGCAGCCCAGCCCCTTCCAGGGGCTAAGCCGTTGTCAAAAAATAACATGGCCAGAGAAATGTCTGGAACGGCATAAGGAGCCGTAAGGAAATGGTTTGAAATGGCCAGGTTATTTCCTAACGGCTCCTAAAACCTTCTCCAGCTTATCTTGTTTTTATATCACAAACAATACATTTCCCAGGATGCCCGAAAAGCACAATACGCTACCGGTGCTCCCAGCAATTCAGCACCTGAACAGTTTCGAGAATGTGACCCAAAATGACATTACGAGTTGACATAAATGTAAGAGGCTATGCATGCAACTCAAAGATAATTTGAGAACTCTTTTCTCCGAGCCAACGTGGAGCGAACCCGGATATCGGTTTCGACCAGCGGGCTGCCAGTCCCACCGACAAATCGGCTGTGGACGCCACTGCGCCGTGAGTTGCTGATCAAATCGGCAGAAAAATCGATTCTCCCCGGTTTAAACAGCAGGACATCGGTTGAACTGCCGGGTCGATACATACTCTTCGGGCAACCTTTGTGAACAAAGAGTCCGGGCCGGACCGGCTCGGGATCGTCATAGCCCGTTCTGCTGTACCTCTGCACAATATCACCGATCATCAGGGCGACAATCTCCACCATGATAACAAGCCCCACCAACGAACCGCCTTTGACGTCGGTATCGATAACGGTAACCACCCGCCGGTTCTTCGAATAGATCGAAGCCACGGCGACCGAGGCCAGGGGATTGCAGGAGTGGTAGATGCCGTCCACCTCATAGATGTCCAGCACCCGGCCGGAGACCGGCAGATGGTTGTAGTGGTATTTGTCCGGGGTGAGACGACAGACGGCGAAATCTCCACCGTAGAAATGGGCCGGCCATGGGCTGTCGCGGCCGAGCAGTTCTTCGAGATCGAAAAACTTTTCCTTGATGAACAGAGACGAGGTCTCGGCAAACGAACCAATCAACAGGCGGGCATCGGCCGGCGAGACGATGATTGCCGGATCGTCATCCATCGGCCGCAGCTCCCCGTAACGGATCTGCCTCTCAAAGATCCGCCGCATGCTGCTGTACCAGCTGAGGGGTTCGAGGCATTCTCGCGGGTCGATACCGAGACGACCAAAGCTTTTCTCCACCCGGCTACGGTAGCCGCCGGGAATATCGTAATAGCAGAAACCAAGAAGACTCGACATTCTGGCGGAGGTCAGAGCCCGAAACATCGCCGGGGCATTTTCACGTAGATTGTTGTAGAGAAAGGCGACCACCTGATCGCCGATCAGTTGTTCGGTCATAACCCGGCCTGAAGTGCGGTCGATATACTGGTGACGAATATTGGTGGCAGGTTGAGTACTCATCTTTTCTGCAGCTGTTCATGGTGGATAACCGCCAGACAGATCTGCAGCAGGTTTTGCAGAATATCCGGGGCAGCCGTCTCGTCGAGGACTCTATCGCTGTTTTCTCTGACATAGGCCGCAGCAGAACGGTCAAGGCCTACCATAACCTGCCGGAGATGCGGATCCCCCTGCCTTTCCAAACGTTCACAGTCTTCGGCCAGGACACTGAGCCCTTCCCCGGTATGCAGTCTCTTCAGGGTGGTGCGATAATAGTGCTCGGTGGCGCCGTTGAAGACATCCGCCGGGGTTTTCTGGGGTTTCGCCCGGCAGTTTGAGGCCTGCATGGCGCCTTTGATCAGCTTGTCCAGGGCCGTGCCGCCGTGGTCGGCAAGGCGATGTCTGAGATTTTCGATGGTGCCGGCCAAACCCAGTTCCTCAATCAGCTCTTTGCCGTCGATCTCGATCACCTCGAGCAAGGCCAGGCGGTACTCATTGATCTTGATCCGGATATAGCCTTTATAGCGGCTGCTGTTACGCTGGTTTTTGACGTGGCTGAGGATCTTTCTTAAGAACCGGTTCGGGGTGTCGGCCCTGACGAAAAAGGTCGGGATGCCGATGGCCCCGGCAAAGAAGATCTGCCGGCGTTCACTCTCGACCGAAGGCTGGTCGGGGATATCCCGGTGGTGTACCCGTTCCTCGATGATGTAGCGGTAGGCCAGGGCCGTGACGAGATTCTGCAGATCGACAGCGCCTGCCATATCGCCCAGCAGGCTGTGGAAGAGTGAGTAGCTGCGGCCCTCAAAGCCCGCATAACCGATAGTGCTGAATTCCCGCTGCCGGTAAGGCAGATACATGGCCATGCGTTGATCAAAGACCCCCAGTTCGGCCAGCTCTTGCTTGAGGCGGAGCTGGTTGCCGGGTTGACCGTCCAGGGCGGGACAGGTCTCGGTCGACAGCAGGGTTACCAGATAGTCGATGAGGCGGAAATCGGGTATCAGATCACCATGCAGTCGCAGACACCTGGCCAGCAGCTGATCAAGCGAGCGAGGGCCGAAGGGGGTGAAGGCATGCCCGAGAAAACCCAAGTCGGCCTTTTTCTGCCAACGCCGCCAGAGCATACGCAGGTGGGTGTAATCGAGTTCATGGGGCAGAAACCCGAGGACCTTTTCCGGATGAAAATCGGCAAAATCAATACGATAAGGCGCGGCGGTATAGGTGGTGACGAAGAGCGGCAGAAAGTGCTCAACAATCTTGATCACCAAATCGCCCATATATTTTTCGACAGTCGGGGTGAAACCCGAGCCGCTGTCGGCGGCCAGCGAAGTAAGGATGGTGCTGCCTAAAGAAACATGGGTACCGTTATTGGCCAGACAGGTATTCGAGGTGTTGGGCAGGGTCACCAGATTGTTGGTGATGATACCGGCGTCTTTCAGTTTGCCGATGGTGTTGAGCTGGCTGCGTGACAGGGTCCGGTGGCACAGCGCCATATACTGGTGCTTCTCTTCGCCCCGGTCCCAACCGGACAGGCAGGGACTCATAAACAGGTGGCGGTAGAAGCCGTCCGGCACGATCTCGTTGAGTTTTTTCTGGCGATACGGGGCGTGGGGCGCGTTGTAGAGCAGACACTTCTGGCCTGATTCCACAAGGCCCAATTTGCTGTTGGCGTACTGCACGAGGATCTGACTGAGGAGAAAACTCCTGGCCGTCTCGCGGGCCGCCATCCTGCCGACCTGGCCGTCTGGCGCCACCGGGATGGTAAAGGACAGAATCTCCGGCGAGGTATTATCACTGAGAAAATGCGGCAGTAGATCGCGGCCGGCCTTGAAGATAACCGGTGAGATCGAGGCGGAACTGCCGATTGCATCGGCCAGGGCCAGTTTCAGCAGGTAGCTGATCGGCAGCCGCAACCATGTCTGGCCTTTGACTACAACAGAGAACCGCTGCAGATCCTCCCGCTTCGGACCGTCGGGCTGGTTCTTATCGGCCAGGAGATCATGGTTGAG
>JAUYSF010000234.1 GCA_030696435.1 Desulfoprunum sp.
GCTCTTTGCCGGCAGTCCGAAAGGTGCCGAGGCCAGCGCCGGTCTGTATAGTCTCATCGAGACCGCCAAGGCGAACGGGCTTGAACCCTACAAGTATCTTCGCTATATCTTTGAGCAACTGCCCTTTGCCGAATCCGACGATGATTATGAAAAGCTCCTGCCCTCAAACCTCAGCGCAGCTGATTTGAATTTGAGTCAGGTGGTCACTGGGGTTTAATTGGCGCTTACCAACAACCAGCCATGATCAGTGACGATGCGTATTTCTTTCCAGCCTGCCACAGCAAGCCCTTGGAGGCGTTCGAGTAAAAGATCAAGCTGCTCGTTGACCCGAGAAGCAAGTTTTGCCTGGAGAGAATGACCAAGGCTGTCAAACTCACCCTGCTCGGTCCAGGCCTGGCCAGAAGGGTCACCCGTATCATCCGGGCATAGAAATTGAATCATGTTTTCTGAAAGCAATTTTCTGAATCGGTCAGTCGTCAGGACTTTTCCCGTTTTCGTGATAAACGGAGAAAACGTATCATCCATGACTTCACCGCCAATGTGTTCAGCCACCGGTGAAACCGCCACCTTGGATGTTGCTGTTACCGTCGGTAATGCCGCCCACCTATACGATATCTGCGCGGTCTGTCCCTGGCTGATCAGCTTTTCCAGCAGTCGGCAGGCAATATCCCAGCGCAGGCCGTCGGTAAAAACAGTTACACAGCCTTTGTTCCCCAAAAGGATTTCAGCTTTTCCTTTGTCGGGGCAAGGTGTCTTGCCGATGAGTTGCTGCAGGTACAGGGCACTGCTGTCAAGCCAGGGCAGATAACAACTCCTAAGGGCTGCCTGTATGGCCTGACTGTCCGTTCCGGAAAACACCTCTGCAAGGGCTGAAAGGGCGGCATCGTCGGCCTGCCATCCCTCGGACATATACAGGGCTGCCATGGCCTCCGGCGTGTCGCCGCCGAGGTTCTGGGCAGTGCGCTGTGCTACCACGGCCAGATGTTTCAAAGCTCTTGCCAGCGGAGCCTGTCCAAGAATAGCCCAGACCCATTCACGACGTGAACCGTGCACTTTTTCAAGCTCAAGAATAATGGCTCTCGCCTGATCCGTTGGCATTTCTGCCAGCTGGAGCAAGGCATTCCGCAGCTGCAATTCTGCGCTCTCGTTCTCCTGCGGCCAGGCGGATTTGTCATCCCACATCCCCAGATTGACAGGTTTTGCCTTTCGCAATACCTCCGCCACGCCAGGATAGAGGGCCGGCGCCTCCACAAATCTCTGCCAGACCGGGACCCAGCTGTCGTTTTTGCGTCCGAGGCGCTCTGCGGCAACAAGTGCTCCGTCCTTTTCAGAATCGAATTTGTATTCTTTTTTACATCGAGACCGGAAGGTCTTCCATTTTGCCGCCGGCCAGGTTTCACGCACTTCTCCTGGTGTGTTCAACCAAAGCAGCAGGTCCTTGACCGGATCCTCAATGATGAGTTTCTCAAAATCTTCTGCCTCTAGATGCCTGCCCTGGAGCTGTACGATAGGTTTGGCAATGAGTTCAGGCAATGCGGTTACGAGGGCCGCCCGGGTGACGGCATCCTTGGCCAGATCAAGGCCAAGCCCGCCATCTCTCGATACCATAAACGCCTCCACCGACCAGTCCTTGCCGTTCTTCTGGGTCCAGCACACCCCCCGGTACTGCAATTCCACCAGAGGCTTTAACCCATCAGGGCAGTCCTGCACCGCTCGCAGTGTCTGCCGGCTCACCCCCGGCATGTATATAACCGGCACAGCCTCCTCCGAAATCAGGATTTCCGGCAGGGTTCGATCGATGACACAGCGCAGCCAGATAGCCGGCCCAATTTTCTTCCCGGGTTGATACTCGCCAAGGATCAAGAGCTCCGGCATCAGCATCTGCAACTGGCCGATGACAGGCGTCCATTGCTGGTCGGCATCGGTCCAGAGTATAGCTGCCGGCCTTACCACATCATCGGGGTTGTAACGGCCGGAAACTACCAGCGAGTCCCGGAGTGCTTCAATGATTGTCGTATTGCTCATCTTTTTCTTGCCTGTCTGGGGGCTCTATCTCGGATTGTCCGTCTAAATTTGGAAATATCATCTAAAATTTATTTCGTTTATTTTCTGCTATTTACAGCAGATATTCATCTAAATATTCATCTAAGTTCCATCTAGTCTTCGTCTAAACTCCATCTTGCGTGCCAACCTGGCCCACCCAGGGGTTTAATGCTTTTATCTTTTCTTGACATCTCCTGCAGCAGGTTGCGAATTTTATTATCTTTCTGCTGTGGGGACAGGATGTCCGGCAATTTCTCCATAAGCAGTCGATCTATTTCTTTACGGCTCGTTGGGCCATATTCTTTAAGAAGGGAAAGGACCATTGTTTTGTAATGGGTTTTGTCTAAACCTCGATGCTTTATGTAATCTGCTTTACTGTGAGTAACCTCAGCGATATGGGCGGCAACAAAGAGGTTTGGGCGTCGGCCCTCAATGAGCTTCGACCTTTTGAGCCGGGCGAACTCATCGTCTGAAAGAGGTTTCTTTTTCTGCACCTTGTCGAGAGCGATAATGTCGGTGAGGCTGAGGCCAGTCTTGGCGATGAGAAGCCTGGTATAGTTCTCGTCCAGGATTTTGCCGGGCAGACGGACCCTCACCCGCTGAGGATCGGACAGGTCATAATCAGGCATCGGGAAGAAACGATTCCGCTGCATGGTAAAGACCCGCTTGATACCGCTGCCGATGGTATCAATCATCTGGAGGGAGACCATGGCATCGGCCAGGAACTGATTGCGGTAATATTCGGGAGGCGCGTCAAAGCTGATGACATTTTCAACACTTTGCGGCAGAAACGAGCCTAAATTCGAGAACAGCAGCGACTCTTCATCCTCCACCACGCTGATCCTGCCCTGCATGGAATAGTCCTGATGAGCGATGCAGTTATGTAAAAGCTCGCGGATAACCCAGGCGTCGTATTGGGTGATCTCAGTCGGGAAGAGCGTATTATCCCGCATATAACGGTAGGTCAGATTGCGGATTCTGGCAAACAGGAGGTCTGAATTCAGGAGAAATGGAGGACCGAAATGCTGGTAGTCCATTTCCAGACCGTCCCTGTCCCGAAGTATCCAGCTGATTTTGCCTATGGCCGGAGACAGATGGTGCTCTGCTTCCTCCCGGCCAAGCAGGAGAATTGCCGCGTTGGTGATCTTGCCGTTTTTGAGAAGCTTTGCCTTATTGAGAAAGGTGATACTATCCCAGCCGCCCACTTCTTTGGCAATTCTGGGGTGCTTCTCCGTAAACAGTTCGCGTGCCTTGGCAATGGCGGCAGGGCTAAGGTCATCAAGAGTGGCGAGGTGGCATATTTCTCCCGACCAATCCGGTCGAGACATTGAACGAAGTAGATCTTGTTCATGGGGATTAAGCGCGCCGATTGACTCTCCATCCCTGCCGTAAGAATGACCTTCCCAGGCTGTTGGAATCCCGGGTCGGGCTGTGGCGGGATCTCAAACATCAGGACCCGGCCTTAGAGAAGCAGCAGCTCATGAATGTCGATTGTCAGCGGCATTGACCGCCTCTTTTTTCCTGGTCTGCCAGAAGTGGTAGACTCAGCCCAGGGAATCGGAGGCGGTGATTATTTCAGCCACGAGACTTTCAGATGTGCTTCAAGGGGAAGTTGATGGTTGCGGGCCAGCCTCACTTGCTGCAGCGGATCGTCGGGTCGGAAAATTTGCGGCGGCATGGCCTGGGCAAAGCGACCGGCCAGAGCCCAGGTATCAAGGCCTTCTTCCCTGGCCAGTTCCTCGCATTCCTCAAGGGAAATGGCCATGCCGCTGTCCGGCTCGATGAGGAGGTGGTTTTCGGCGAGAAATCGGGCAAAGAGCATCCGATGCCAGTGTTCATAGGCACATTCAGTAAGCAGTTGGTCTATGGCCATGATACCAGTAGCCTGGTTATAGGTATCGTCAAGCTGCCTGGCGTGAGCACGGAGTTTCTTGCGCAGGCCCCTCTCTTCAATGGTCATGACCATAAGGTTCATGGTAATGGACCGTGAGAGACTCCAACGCATCACGGCTGCAGGCCTCGGCAAATTGCTGTGAAAGTGCCGCAGTTCAGGGACTCCAGGACTCCAGGTTGATTCTGTTGAGCGAGAAGAGTACTTCCTCAACGCAGCCGACCGGCCCTTTATCGATCTTGGCAAGGCTTGAATGATGAAGAAGCGATTGCGGCTGATCACCTGTCAGCTTCTGCCAGTTTTCTGAACCGGTCAAGGAAGACATGCCTTGGTTGTAGGTTGCAGCATATGCCTTTTCCGCAGTTTTGAAAGTCGTGCGCAGTTCATTGGCAACCGATTGAACAAGGTCCGGAAGCGGATCAACGGTTTCAATGAGTCGGCGGTCGTTGGTGATAGCATCCACCTGCAAACGGAGCGATTCGGCAAAAGGCTGCCCAGTGGCATACTTGACAAGATCTTTGAGCTGTTGTCAGGAAGGCAGGCGACGGGAAGCAAGGTCATTGGCGGCCGTCCATTTCTTGTTCGACCACCAAAAAATATTTACTGAGATGAAAATTCTGCCCAAGATGGTAAAGTCACAAAACACTATCAAAATATTTTTACCGATAAGGCATATATTATGTATCAAATTGAAAATATAATAAAAATAAACAAGCCATTCATTTTAAGAGAGGACGAAGCGACTTATGTTACGCGCTGTTCAGGAGAGTTGCTTCACAACCCACGACGTTACCGCCTCATAGACTTATTTTCCGGGGCTGGAGGTATGTCGTTAGGTTTTTCAGAAGTTTTCGGGCAACCCTTTCAGTCAGTTTGGGCCAATGATTTTAATCAATTCTGCGTTAATACATACAATGAAAATTTTGGGCCACATTCCGTTGCCGGTGACATTGTTGAGATATTAGAAAGTGAGCATATCGAAATTCCTCAAGCTGATGTAGTAATAGGCGGCCCTCCATGCCAAGGTTTCAGCCTTCTCAACAAAAATCGTGAGAATGATCCTCGCAAGGAACTGTGGCGTCCATTTCTGGAAGTCGTTGAAAGATGCGGCGCATCTGTTTTTGTCATGGAAAATGTCCCTCAGTTACTTGGCACATTTGAACATGGGGAAATTGTTGGAGCAGCTGAGTCTCTTGGTTTTAAAGTCTGGCAAGATAAATTAATAGCTGCCGATTACGGTGTTCCGCAAACTCGTACAAGAGCTTTTATTATAGGCTGTAAGTTCACAGCCCCTTCCATTTTATTTCCTCCGAGGAAGACCCATTTTAACCCCAATGGTAATGGTAAACAGGTAACTCTTCCTTTCAATCGAGAAGAATATTTGACTCCACCACCAAAATGGAAAAATGTCAGAGATGCTATTTCTGATTTACCACCCCCAGAAGGTACTGAAATTAGAAATGTTCTACCACCTCTTGATTTGCATTTTGGTAGAAATCCAACCGAACTTAGCAGGGAAAGATATAGAGCAATTCCACGAGAAGGAATGAATCGTTTTGATCTGCAACGGATTGCTCCTGAGTTAACGCCAAAATGTTGGATCAGAAAAAAATCCGGAGGAACTGATTTGTTCGGCAGGCTTTGGTGGGATCGACCTTCGGTTACTATACGCACAGAGTTTTTTAAGCCTGAAAAAGGGCGCTATTTGCATCCTGAGCAGCATCGGCCAATCACTCACAGGGAGGCCGCTCGGTTCCAGAGTTTTCCAGATAGCTTCAAATTTTTAGGCTCAAAAATAGAAATAGCCAAGCAAATCGGCAATGCGGTTCCACCTCTCCTTGCGGCTCGAGTGGCAGATGTCGTTAGGTTACTACTTGATCAAAGATATGGACAATGGACGTCTTCTCAAGAGAAAAACGAAGTCAAATTATGTCGCGCGTAAGCGGCAAAAACACTAAACCTGAATTAGTAGTTCGCTCTTTGCTCCACAATATGGGGTATCGATTTAGGCTTCATAGAAAAGATTTGCCTGGAAAGCCTGATATAACATTACCGAAGTACCACAAAGTTATTTTTGTACATGGCTGCTTTTGGCATAGTCATGCAGATTGTCTACGTTCCAAGCGACCAACAACCAATAAGAAGTTTTGGCAGGTAAAGTTGGACAAGAACATAGAAAGAGACAAAGTAACTGTTAGTAGTATCAGAGAATTAGGATGGAGAGTTTTGACCGTCTGGGCCTGCGAAGTGAAAGACACGGACAAATTAAAAAATAAACTTCTTTCATTTCTTGAAAGTAAAGAAGAGAGAAATTGCACATGAAATCTGAAGAAATCAGAAAACAGCTACAAGAACTATTATTCAATTTTGAACAAGAACTAAAGTCCGACAGCTTACGAAATAAAGTCCTTTCTCTTGTCCCCTGCTTTCACCACTTACGAGATTTAGGAAAATCTTTAATCCCAGCCAGTATTGCCAAGAGTGCTCGGGATAGAATCCTCCATTATTTTAAAAAATATCCTGCCGTCATAATTAGCGGTGACGAACTGCTTGTCATTTCAGGCATTCAGGAATATGCCCGAAGGGTTCGTGAACTTAAAGTCCAGTTTGGATGGTCAATTGTGAGTGGCCTTACAGCCAAACAAATGGCGGAAGAAAATGAATTTCCACTCCCCAATATTGACGTAACATCCATGGGGCCTTCTGATTATATTTTGCTTTCTTCCGATCAAGACAGGGAGGCGGCCCATCGCTGGAATCTAGCCAATGAAATAAGAAGAGAGAACGTTGCTGTTCGTGATAAAATTTTAAAATATTTAAGGAAAAATGTCGGACAAAAAATCACCGGGGAAGAATTAAAATATCTGGCAAAAGATAGATCGGAATGGGCCAGACGAGTAAGAGAATTACGGACGGAATATGGTTGGCCGGTCGTTACCCAGAATACTGGTCGCCCCGATCTCGAAGTGGGAGTTTACCTGCTGGAAGCGGATCGACAAAGCCCAGAGCATGACCGTCACATTCCTGATCCGGTTAAAAGAGAGGTTCTCCGGCGGGATGCTTATAAATGCACGGTCTGTAAATGGTCACACGACGAATGGAATAGATCAGATCCTCGCCATTTAGAGCTACATCACAAAAAACATCATGCAAAGGGTGGTGATAACACGGAAAGCAATCTTATTACCGTATGCACGGTGTGTCATGATGAAATACACCGGAAAAAAAAGAAGTGAACGGCAAGAAGGACCAGCTTCTGGATAAAAATACCCGCAGCTGGTCCTTTCTCAGCGGGTTTGCAGGGGCCGCCGGCTTCCTGGAAAACCCCCGAAGTTTGATACGGTCTTTGGCGCCGATGGTCGTCCTTTCCGTGTGAAAATCGGAGACCGGGATCTTGTTTTGGTCAAGGTCCTTCAGGATAATGGGGGTTTTATTTTGGGAGGCCACAAGCTGACCCAGGGCGGTAAGACTGATGAGGGCTCCGTCTATTGCATCCCTCGACCAACCGCATGGAGCCGCCTCGAAATGGGAGCGGATCTCTTTGCCTTTTTTACCCGAACCGACATGGGCCAGCAGTGCAGAACAGACTGGATGCTTCTCTGTCTTATCCTTGAAATTGATGACTTCAAGTGGGCTTTCAGAGCCACTTCGAGCCCGGCCAATAACCTTGCTCCAGCCGGGATCATCGGCAGTCCTGAATTCAGGAAACATCCGGTCGAGAGAGGCCTTCAGGGCCTCATTCAGCTTGTCTGCCAGGGAGAGTTCAAGGCGTTCATTACCCCCGCCCTGGAAAACCTTAGCACTGTCGATTATTTCCTTTATCAGGCTGGTCAGCCGCTGACTTGACTCAGCGAGCTGGGTCTGCATGGCTTCACGCGCTTCGATACCTTCTTTGGTCGTGGGAATCCCCTTGTATTGCAGGGTGCCAAGTGCGGCATCCTGTTCGACAATCCGTTTTTCCATGGCCTTGGATTGGGTCTTGGGGATAAAGATATGGATGATCGCGCTGTCTGTGCCGGCTGCACGGGCATCGCCGAGGACAATCTTCTCGTCCGCCCCCCATCCATCGCGTATCCAGACAGGGATGTCCTGTTTATTTTCAAGAGGGGAGTCAGGGCCGAAGTGCAGGAGCAGTTTTCTTGGCACCTTGAATTTGCCATGCATGGACTTGATGGCTGATAACTCCTGCTGACAGGCTGCAGCGAGCATCTGGCCACGTTTGCTGGCCATGCGGGTCGTATCGTTTAACAGCTTGGTTTCCCGGTTGCGGAACTCCAGATCCCACTCACTGGACTCTTTGGTCTGCAGGCTGTACTCATCTTCAATCTTCATGAGGGCACCCTGGCTGACAAGCTCGTCAAGCAGGCCGGGAATGACACTGCGGAGCCTGGCGCCATCCCGGGCGAGATTTTCCACCAGGAGATCGGCAAGCATCTCCGGGGTGGCCCGGACCCCGATATCCACCGCGGCCTCTCTCGGTAGCTTCCTGATAATAAAAATCATGGCACAGAGCCGTGATTTCAACCGACCGTTATCAGTGCCGTCATCCTGTTTGCGGATGGTCTCATCGATTTCCCTGAGCAGCACACCGGTCTGCAGCAGGTTGGGTGAAATTTCATCAAAAAGAAAATCAGCAGCCACAACGGTTCCCAGGGGGGCATCGGCAGTCTGGCGGACGGCGTCATAGACAATGCGGAGTTGGGTCCGCAGTTGCCCAGCCGTGCCGGCCTTGTCCACTGCCCGCAGGGTGTTTTCCCAGAAGCGCCTGCGGACTGGTAGCAGGGGATAATCCTCCACCAGGATGGGCCTGTCTTCGGAACGGGGACCGATCTTTGACTCCTTGAACTGGCGATCGATCTCTCCGGCATTGTCATCCAGGCATTTTTCTATATCACCGATGCGATCGGCCCGTTTGGCCAGCACGACGCGGCGGATTACGGTTTCAACATCATGGTCGGAGAGCTCAACATTCACCGTGAACCGGCCTTGCAGTCTCTGCAAAGCGGGGGTGCCGGAAAGGGCTGTCTGTCCTGTCCCGACAAAGACCAGGTTGGCGCCAAAACGTTTGCTGCAGGCTTCAACCACTTCCTGGACTATGTAGGAACGGTTTGTATCGTCACCGATATACTGCTGGACCTCATCCAAGATGATAACGCTGCAGGGGAGTTTGCCGGCCGGCGCCAGGGCATCCTGCATGGCCTGAACGAATTCCTCAGAGCTGATATCCTTCGGTTTTGGAAATTGGACGCGGAGGGCGTTTTTTGCCTCTTTTTCGTTTGATGCAAAATTGGCATCAGCGGCAAGAAGGGCTTTGGCGATGATCGGACTGACATAGAGATCATTGAGCTCTTTGCGAAAATCGCGGCCTGCTCCCTCGACCTCAGCGCAGACCTGATCGTACATACTGTTCTTCCTCAGCCACATGCAGAAGCGAGACTGGGGATACCCTTCCGGCAGGCCGACAGAGCGAAATACTATGCCCAACAGGGAAAGGCGGACCGAGTCACCCGCGCCTGCTCCAAGGGTCCCGGAGGCGGCATGCAGGCCACCGTAGCGTTTGCCAAGAGTGGATATCTCGGTGAGGTGATCCTTAACCACCTCCGGCAGACGGGCAAGGCCGCGAGCTGTAGCACCGTCTTCTGGGAAGATATAGTCGATCCAGAGGTAGTGCAGCATCTTGGCAAGATGTGATTTGCCGCTGCCGAAAAAGCCGCTGATCCAGGCCGCTGGCTGCTCAGGCTGGCCGATGTTGCTGACATAGGTATCAAGGATGCGGGCAAGGCCCCGCTTGTACTCTCCCTCACAGACAAAATGTTCAAGCTCGAAGCGTAGGGTCCGTCGTTCTTCACCGGTCAGGACGTCGGTCATGGCGGCAACGCCATTATTGAGCAGGGTGATTTTGTCCGGGTCTCGCTGATAGATATCACGGTTTTTCATCGGGCTATGTCTCCAATAGTATTATTTCAAGGAATGCTGATTATTATCGGATTGAAATTTCTTCGTGCAGGGTGATCGGGACAGCATGGTAATTCCAGCCATCCCGGGCGTCCAGCAAGCGGTAATTGGAGTTCTCAAATTCGCCCGGGAAAAAAACCACCAGACGACCGCGGGTATCATTCTCGCCCCTGGACATGAGCTCCGAGACCCTTACAAAGCCAAAAAGGGAGGCAATACCGAAGACCCCGACCACGGTCTGGCTGTCTACATCAGGGGCAGTAAGTGTTCCCTTGATTATTCCGACAACATAATCAAGAAAGTCT
>JAUYSF010000276.1 GCA_030696435.1 Desulfoprunum sp.
GGCCTTCGAGCTCTTCTCCCAGGCGGCTAATTCCGGGCTGGCCATTGCCCAATATAACCTGGGTATCATGTGGTATACCGGCAACGGTGTAGAAAAGGTTGATCTGGCCAATTCCTATGCCTGGCTGAATTTGGCGGCGTCAAATGGCTATCAGGATGCCGATGCAGCCCGCTCATTTCTCGAATCAGTCCTGACGCAGGAGGAACTTGCCCAGGCCCAGAAGCTGTCCGGTGAGCTCTTCCGGCAGATTGAGCTGAAACGAGCCGGCCAAGTTCCCGGCAAATGAGGCCTGTCCAACTTTGCCTGCGGTTTTCTCAGTCCTGCACCTATCTTTTCAGGCGGGATTGAGACAGGTCAGGCCATCGTCGATAGAATCAAAGACTACGACTTTGCTCAGATTTTCTTTTATTTTGTCACTGGCAAAATCCTATCCAAGGCCGTCTTCAGAAAAGACCCCGAACCGTTTAAGGATATCTTTGACTGAGGGTTGAATACCGCAGAGTCCGAGCAACTGGATCTTCTTATCCATGATGATCGAGCCAAAAATACCGATAAGGCTCGAATTGATGATATTAAAAGGAGACAGATCGACAAAGAGAAAGGTGTCCAGACTGCTGTCCTGGACCTTGTCACTTGTGGTGAAATCGATCAAGGCGTTTTTTATGGCCTCAAGACCTTCTTTCACAGAGGTTATTTCAGCTGCCTTGATGATACACACTCTCCCGTCACTGACTGTGATTGCGGTCATTTTTTCACCTTGTCTTGAAAGTAATCGTTATCATGTTTCCTTTGTCATTAAAGGAAACCGAGTGAGCAAACTCCTGAATGCTGTACAGACCCCGACCATTGAGATCTGTAAGGAGTGGCAGGGACTCGGAAATTGTCCCGGCAAAGCCTTCACCTTCGTCGAGCACTGAAAATGTCAGCAAGTCCTCTTCTTGCCAACATTGAACCCTTATAGATGTATTTTCATCCTGGCGATTACCGTGTTCATAGGCGTTGTCAATCGCCTCCATGACGACATATTCAAGTCTGTCCCTGAGTGCGGGAGTATCAACAAGATATTCCAGATATTTTTCTTTGAATACTGTGAGAAATTCCACAATCGATTTGATCTTCGATGGAAATGTCTCTTCAAAAACAACCATGTCACTTCCACATCCTTTCAAAGAGAATGATCGTTTGATCATCGTCAATCGGGGCATTTTTGCTGAAACGGTGCAGGTCTTCGAGGAGTGCATCTTTCAATCCTTGAAGAGATTGTGCTCCTGCTTGCCTCGTCAGGCAGTCTAAAAGACGGGTTTTGCCATAATAATCTTCCTGCCAATCAGTCGCCTCAACTATCCCGTCGGTAAAGAGAATGAGCCTATCGCCGGGCCTGAGCTCAACGCTGTGTTCCTGATAGGAACAATCGGGCCTCATTCCTAAGGGCGGTCCGTCGAGGAGTATCTCCTCAAGGCCTTTACCCGAAAGAAGGACAGGATATGGTTGGGCCGCATTACTTATTGTGCATGAATTCTCGGAAAATGCAAGGCATGACCCGGCAACAAATTTCTCCGGGGGAAGAAGCCCATACAGATCATTATTGAGTTGGCCAAGGATCTGGGCCGGGCTCGGATTTTCTTTGGCAAGCTGCTGGAGAAAGCCGATAATCCGCATCGAGATGAGGGCCGCCGGCAGGCCATGGCCACAACTGTCTCCCAGGAAAATACCAGTTCCGGCGTTGGGCAGGGGGAAGGTGTAATAAAAATCACCGGATATTGTGGCGTAGGGCTTGTTGTAGATCTCTGTTTTCAGACAAGACTGCTCAAGCTGGGCCGTCGCCGCTCTGGCATCAGTCAGAAACTTCTGCTGCATGGCCGCGCCGGTGCGGAGATCCTCCTTGATCTGCTTTTCCAGATACCGACTCCTTAAAAGAGTCTTGACTCTGGCAACCATCTCTTCGGCTTCAAAAGGTTTTTTCAGGTAGTCATTGGCGCCGAGTTCCAGTGCTTTAACAACACTGTCTGTCTCCGATTTGGCACTGAGCATGAGCACCGGTATTTCGGACAGGGTCTCGTCCCTTTTGAGCCTGCCGAGCATTTCAAAACCATCCATAACCGGCATCATGATATCCAAGAGAATGAGATCCGGGAGTATTTTGAGGGCCAGCTCGAGCCCTTCTTTACCGTTTTCAGCGAAGTGCAGAGGCACTCGCATCTCTTCGAGATTCATCGAGCAGATTACCCTGTTCACTTCATTATCATCGATTATGAGAATCCCGCCCTCTTGCATATGATGTTCCGTATGTGGTTGAATTTGCATGAACAAGTCTTGAGAATTGTCTATTCTTGCTCAAGGAGGGCCTTTTCCAGATTTTCTCGTGAGACCAGGCCCTTGTCGATCAGAATCTGGCCGATTTTTTCGCCTTTTGGGTAGGTTGGCAGGGTGAAATGAAAATGAGTTCGGTTGGCATCGCCATTCTCGGCCCAGATCCGGCCCCGCAGATCAAGGAGAATCTGCCGGCAGATCGCCAATCCCAATCCCGTTCCGCCTGCTCCCGTTTTTGTCTTAGTACTTTGGGCGAATTTATCAAAGATGGTTTCGAGCTCATCTCTCGGGATGTCAATCCCGCTATTGGCAATAGTGGTGCAGAGGTGGCTTTTCATGTTCGTGTCTGTCATTATGGCAAAGGATATGGTGATGGTGCTGCCATTGTTACAGAATTTGACCGCATTTGAGAGAATATTTCTGATAACCTGGGCAGTTTTGGTTTTATCAAAATAGACACGTGTTTGAGCATGCTGCCTGTCGACAATAATCTGGACATCTTTCTGAGCCGCCAGAGGGGTTATCTCGTCAATGGCAGTCAGTACCTCATCAAGAATATTGCCATATACGATTTCATATCTCATTTTGCCGGCCTCAAGTTTCGAGAGATCAAGCAGGCTATTGATAAGAGGCAGAAGGCGTTGTGCTGAGGTTTCAATCTGCTGAAAATATGTGAACAGTTCAGCGCTACCGGCTGTATTGATTTTCTTTTCACCGAATTTGGAAAAACTGAGGATGGCATGGAGAGGCGTCCGCAATTCGTGGGACATATTTGCCAGAAATTCGCTTTTTGCCCTGTTCGCCGACTCTGCCAGTTCTTTGGCATCTCTCAGATTTTTTTCGAAATGAATCCGTTCAGTTATGTCGCGATCTATACCCCTGTAACCTGATATTTCGTTTTTTTTCAAAATGATGGGCTCTCCGCTTGATTCAATGACTATTTCCCTCCCATCTTTATGTGTGTGGGAATATTGCCAGCTGAAAAATCCGGATTGAGGATTGGTGCCCATTTCGATTTCTCTGACAAATCGTGCGGCTATTTCCGGGGTACGCAACAGTAGAAATGGTTGGCCCAGAAGTTCTTCGGGGGTGTAGCCCAGGAGCTTGGTGATCTTCGGGCTGGCATAGGTATAACAGGCGTTTCGATCTATTTCCCAGATGAAATCACTTGTGGTCTCGGTGAGATTACGAAAACGGGACTCACTCGCCTTCAGGGCCTCTGCCGCCAATCCGTGCTCACGCATTTTTTTTCGGAGATCAACGTTGGTTTCGATGAGAGAGGCCGTGTATTCATGGAGCTTTCTATCGTGGGCGGCAATAGTTCTTTCCAGGGTTTTCTGCGTTGCCGCAAGGGAGCGGCGGAGTCTGTTTTCACGGCTGATATCATTGAAATGTATGACGATCATCTTGCCTGTTGGGCAGGCGTTGACAATACAACTATTCATCGAATAGACCGGGGATTTGCCCTGCTTGTTCTGAAAAGATATGCTTCCGCAGTTTTCAGGGAATTGGTCTGCTGCGGCAAGGGTCCGTTGGGCATATTCTTTATCATGGAGATCAATAAGATCGAAAAAGCTTTTTCCAAGAATTTCTGCACGGGTAGAACCGGACATTTCAAGAAAAGTTTCATTG
>JAUYSF010000287.1 GCA_030696435.1 Desulfoprunum sp.
TTACGCTGTGCGGCTCCTCGCCGTACGCACTGTACCGTCTCGTCGCTGCGCGCTTGCCTTCTTGTTTCCATCTTGATTTCAAAATGGAATTAATCAGCAGAATCTTGAGGAGAGTATCATGAAAAAGGCCATTTTCGGCGCATTGTTAGTTGTCGTACTGGTAGTTCAGGGGGCCATGGCGGGCACCACCGTCATCTCCGTCAATCAATTTGTCGAACATCCCGCCCTTGATGCAGTTCTCAAGGGATTTCAGGATTACCTGAAGGAAAAAGGCGTGCAGGTCGACTACAAGATCCATAACGCTCAGGCCAATATGGGTACGGCCACCCAGATTGCCCAGCAGATGGTCGGCGAAAAGGCCGATCTGCTGGTGGCCATCGCCACTCCTTCAGCCCAGGCCTGCGCCCAGGCCCTGGCTAAGGCCCCGGCTGATATGAAGCGGCCTTTTCTGTTCACCGCGGTGACCGATCCGGTCGCAGCCGGACTGGTCAAGGATTTGCAGCATCCGGGCGGCGACATCACCGGTGTCTCCGATCTCCTGCCGCTTGAGGAGCACATGAAGATGGTTATGACCTTCAA
Source organism: Desulfoprunum sp. (assembly GCA_030696435.1). Classification (GTDB taxonomy): domain Bacteria; phylum Desulfobacterota; class Desulfobulbia; order Desulfobulbales; family Desulfocapsaceae; genus Desulfoprunum. The sequence goes on from JAUYSF010000287.1 coordinate 580, forward strand.
ACCCGGTATCAAGCGCCTGGGTCTGCTCTACAATGCCGGCGAGGCCAATTCCAAATCTCTCGTTGCCGGTATCAAGGCGTTGAGCGGCAAGATGGGTTTTGAGGTGGTCGAGGCCACCGCCGCCAAGACCGCCGATGTCTTCTCCGCCGCCAAGAGTCTGGTGGGCCGGGTCGATGCGGTCTTTATCCCGACCGACAACACCATCATCTCAGCCCTTGAGTCGGTGATCAAGGTCGGTGTCGAAAACAAGCTGCCGATCTTTGCCGCCGATGTCGATTCAGTTAAGCGCGGGGCGGTCGCCGCTATGGGATTTGATTACTACAAACACGGCTACCAGACCGGGGCCATGGCCGCCCGCATCCTCAAAGGTGAAAAACCAGCAGGTATCCCGGTGGAGTTTCAGAAGGACCTGCAGCTCTTCATCAATGCCAAGTATGCCAAGATGATGGGCGTTACCCCGCCGGCCGAGCTTCTGAAGAAGGCCACCAAGGTCTACAAATAAGCCTGGCCCGCGGATGACACTGTACGCAGCATTTGGTGCCATAGAACAGGGTTTTGTCTATGGCATCATGGTTATCGGGGTCTATCTGACCTTTCGCATCCTTGATTTTCCCGATCTGACGGTGGACGGCAGTCTGCCGCTCGGGGCCGCAATCTCGGCGGTGGCCATCACCAGCGGGGTGAATCCCTATCTCTCGCTGCTTCTGGCTGTGGCCGGCGGTTTTCTGGCCGGGGTGGTGACAGCGGTGTTGAACACCAAATTCAAGATCCTCCACCTGCTGGCCTCGATCCTCACCATGATCGCCCTCTATTCCATCAATATCCGGATCATGGCGGGGCCCAACGTGGCCCTGCTCGGCAGCGAGACGGTTTTTGACTCGGTGACCCGCTTAGGCGTCCCGGCCCACTTTGCCGGGCTGATTATCTTCGGTTCCTTTGCCGTTCTGGTGGTCTGTCTCATCGTCTGGTTCCTCGGCACTGAGCTGGGGCAGGCCATCCTGGCCACCGGCGACAACCCACAGATGATCAGGAGCCTTGGGGTGAACACCGATGCCATCATCATCCTCGGCGTCGGTATCTCAAACGCCCTGGTGGCCCTGAGCGGGGCCCTGGTGGCCCAGAATCAGGGGGCGGCCGATGTCGGTATGGGCATTGGTACCATTGTTGCAGGTCTGGCCTCAGTCATTATCGGCGAGACGGTTTTTGGTTGCCGGACTATCGGCAGGGCCTTTATCGCGGCCCTTCTCGGCTCGATTGTCTACCGCCTGGCCATTGCCCTGGCCCTGAGCTTTGAGATCGGCGGTTTCAGGTTTAATCCCAGCGACCTCAATCTCATCACCGCCGTCCTGGTCATCGCGGCCCTGATTGCCCCCAATCTCAAGAGAAGGCTGATAGCGCATTGATACGCCTGGAAAACATCATTAAATATTTCCATAAGGGCAGTGTCAACGAGGTCTTTGCCCTGAACAATCTCAGCCTGCAGATAGAGGAGGGGGATTTTGTCACGGTCATCGGCTCGAACGGCGCCGGCAAATCGACGCTTTTGAACTGCATTGCCGGCGGTTTCTTCCCCGATTCCGGCTCGATCTCGATTGCCGACCATGATGTCACTCGTTGGCCGGAATACCAGAGGGCCCGCTTTATCGCCCGGGTCTTCCAGGATCCGCTCCTTGGCACCTGTCCCTCCGCCACCCTTGAACAGAATATGGCCCTGGCCATCCGCCGCGGCCTGAAAAGGGGTCTGGCCCGAGGGGTGAAGGCGGCTGATCGCCTGCGCTTCCGGAAGGAACTCGAACATCTGGGCCTCGGCCTTGAAGATCGCCTGCTCGACAAAGTGGGTCTGCTTTCCGGTGGCCAGCGCCAAGCCCTGACCATGCTGATGGCCACTATGATCAGACCGGAGGTGCTACTGCTTGACGAGCAGATCGCCGCCCTTGACCCAAAGACCGCTAATCAAATCCTCTCCCTGACTCATGATATCGTCAGGCAGCAGGGCCTCACCACCCTGATGATCACCCACAACATGAAACATGCCATAGCCTTTGGCAATCGGCTGATCATGCTGCACCAGGGCCGGATCATCCTCGATCTCAGCGGCGCGGCCAAGGAAAACCTGACCGTGGCCGACCTCCTGGCCCAATTCTACAAAACCCAGGGCGAAGAGTTGGCCCTCGATTCACTGCTGCTGGGTTGACTGTGGCTTTGATTGGCTTCGGCTCCGCTCAGCCACCGGGGAAGAAGCCGGTTCTGAGCAGGAGTTAGGTGGACCCTGCGGGCGCGGACATTGAAGGACAAGAAAAAAAGCGAAAGACATATTACATTTTGGCAATTCACTACCGAATCCATTGGAGGTAATACTTGAATAACTTGAAATTTGTTTCTACCGAACTATTGGAAATCGGATATCTGGAATTTGGACAGACTGAAAAAGACGTTATCGTTCTGTTACATGGATTTCCCTATGATGTAAATGCCTACGCCGGAGTCTGGCCGATTCTATCATCGTTGAGATTTCGAGTCTTGGTGCCTTTTCTGCGAGGATATGGATCAACACGGTTTCTAAACGCCGAAAGCATGAGATCTGGAGAGCAAGCTGCACTTGGTACTGACCTTGTCGCTTTCTTGGACAAGCTGGACATCGATAAGGCTTTTCTCGCAGGATATGACTGGGGTGGTCGAGCTGCTTGTATCATGGCTGCGCTTCATCCAGAACGTGTACGTGGATTGGTTTCCGGTGGTGGTTACAATATCCAAAGAATCGAAGGTGCTCTGAACCCGCTCCTTCCAGAAGTGGAACAACGTTATTGGTACCAGTATTACTTACACGGCGAGCGAGGAAGGCGGGGTCTTGAAAAATACCGAAAAGAACTCTGTAGAGTTCTCTGGCAAGATTGGTCTCCTAGATGGTCCTTTGATGAGACAACGTTTGCTAAAACAGCAGAGTCTTATGAAAACTCTGACTTTGTAGAAGTGATAGTTCATTCCTACCGGCACCGGTTTGGTTTGGTTGAGGGCGATGCGCGGTATGAGACAGTTTCCCAAAGCCTTGAATTGCTACCATCAATCTCGGTACCGACAATAGCAATTGAAGGAACATGTGACGGTGTTACCCCTGCTGGAAGTTACTCTCATCTTGATGGAAAGTTTGTTGGTCGTTTTGAAAGACGGCTACTCGAGAATGTTGGCCACAATATTCCACAAGAAGATCCAGAAGGCTTTTCTAGGGCAATCCTCGATTTGACCGTTGAAGGTTTACCCTGAGCAGGAGTTGAAGGTTGACCCTGAGCGGGAGTTGAAGGTTTACCCTGAGCAGGAGTCGAAGGTTTACCCTGAGCGGAGTCGAAGGGTTTTTTAAACCCACCCATGCCTACCGGTCCCTGAGCGGAGTTGAAGGTTCACCCTGAGCGGAGCCGAAGGGAACTGACCAATCCTGCAGAGACATAGCGAGAGAACGGAACAATGCCTTTCATGTACATCCTAAAATGTGCCGACGGGAGTTACTATACAGGCAGCACCTCGGATCTTGAGCGACGTTTATGGGAACATCGGAACGGGATCGGGGCAAAATATACTGCCCGCAGACTCCCTCTTGAACTGGTCTACTTTGAGGAATCTGATCGCCTTGATGCGGTGTTTTTCAGGGAAAAACAGATTCAAGGATGGAGTCGAAAAAAGAAGGAGGCGCTGATGCGAGGCGAGACGAATCAACTGCGGCTCTTGGCAGGATGCCGGAATGAAAGCCATAGCGATAATGTGGGCTGATTGCTCTTCTTCTTGTTCGGGGGGGCTTCGGCTTCGCTCAGCCACCGGCTCCGCTCAGCCACCGGCGAGGGCTGATTAGTATTCACTCCCAGCGATTCTTCGTAATATCTCCACCCCGTCCGGGGTAAAGGGTTCGCTGAGGCTCAAGCGCAAGGCCTCCGCAATCCCAATGAAGCGGCCATAGGCCACCTCTTCGGCCTGCAGAATAAAGGGGCCTTCATGGCTGCAGCGGAAGACCCGCCCCCAGACCCGGTTCTCTGGATCCTCATAATAATGATCAAAGAGCACGGTCAGAGGGATATCCGTGATTCCCAGTTCTTCCGCAAGTTCCCGTTCGGCGGATTCCTCGTAGGACTCGCCGGCCATTACCACGCCGCCGGCCGCCACATCCCAGTAGCCGGGATAGATGTCTTTCGTCTCGGTGCGTTTCTGCAGAAACAATTCACCGCTCGCATTGAAAACCAGGATGAAACTGGCCCGGTGTGTCAGGGCCAGCCGGCGCATAAGGCTGCGGGGTGCCACACCGGTGAGCCTGTTCTGCCGGTCGACGATCTGGACTTGTTCTTCTGTGGGAGTATTCATTCCGGGTAAGAGAGGGTGGTTTGCGGTATCTCGGCTCAACTCGTCCGGTCAAGCAGCGAGCGGATCTTTCTGGAGAGCGCAACAGGGCTGAACGGTTTATGGATGAATTCAATGCCTGGTTCGAGGATGCCGTAATGGACAATGGCATTGTCGGTATAGCCGGACATGTAGAGCACCTTCAATGCCGGGTATTTTTTACTGAGTTGGTCGGCCAGGACTCTGCCGCTTATGCCGGGCATGATCACATCGGTCAGGAGCAGGTCAAACGGCTTGTCGTCGTTGTCGGCTGCCGCAAGGGCCTCCTGGCCATTCGCTGCCGTGGTCACGGAATAGCCCTGGCCTTCAAGGATGGTCCGGGCCAGATCCTGCAGCGAGGCCTCATCCTCGACCACGAGGATTTTCTCATGGCCTAGAGCTGGAATGAGATCCTCTAAATCCGTGCGCTCCTCTTTCCGAGCCGAATCATCGGCGGCCTGCGGAAAATATATTGTGAAGGTCGCTCCGCCGCCTTCTTCGCTATAGAGCGATATATGGCCCAGGTTCTGTTTGACGATCCCGAATACGGTGGCCTGACCCAGGCCGGTACCCCGGTGAATTTCCTTTGTCGTATAGAAATGTTAAAAAATATGTTCATGAATTTCTTTGCTTATGCCAAGCCCATTGTCACTCACCGAC
>JAUYSF010000158.1 GCA_030696435.1 Desulfoprunum sp.
CGGAGATGGTCGGTTGACAAAAGCGCAAACCAAAATACTCATTGCGGACGACGATGTAATGGTCCGCACAACTATTTCAAAGATACTGGAGATGTTTGGTCACGACGTTGTGACGGCAGCGGACGGTAGAGGGGTAATTGATACCGTTGATGACAGCTTTGATGTAATCATCTTAGATATCAATATGCCCGATATGGATGGCTTTGAGACCATAAATGCCCTCAATGATCTTGCATATAACATCCCTGTTCTTTTCCTGACAGGTGCTGGCTCGATGGATTATGCCGTCAAGGCAATCAATTTGGGTGCCTATGATTTTTTAACAAAGCCCATCGAAGATCTCGATATTTTCAATGTCAAGATTCGGCGAGCCATTGAAAAGCGGATGTATGTCCTCCAGGAAAGACTCTATAAAGAGTCTCTTGAGGATGATATCCGTAAAAAGGCCGATCTACTTGAGGAGCAAAACAGACTGCTGTTGACCTACAGTAACAGTCTGGAGAATGCGACGGTTCAGCTCATGAGCAGTCTCCAGAATGCCATGGAGGAGAAGGATGGGTATACAGCTGGCCATACCATGCGGGTGACCGATTATGCCCTGATGCTCGGTATGGCCATGGCTCTTCCGGAAAAAGATATTCTGGTCTTGCGGAGGGCTGCACAGTTCCATGATATCGGCAAATTGGTCATTGATCTTTCCTGTATCCAAAAACCAGGGAAACTGACCGATGAGGAATGGCTTCTCATCAAGAAACATCCCAGTGTTGGGGCAAATATCATTCAACCCCTTGGGTTCATGGAAAGGGAACAGTTCATTATCCGGCACCACCATGAACGGATGGATGGCAAGGGCTATCCGGATGGCTTGAAGGGCGAAGAATTGGATGACCTTACCAAGATCCTTATAGTGGTAGACAGTTATGATGCCATGACATCTCGTCGCAACTACCGTCATAACATGGGGATGGAAGAGGCTTTGGAGGAACTCGTAAGATGTAGTGGCAGCCAGTTTGATAAGGCCACAGTGGAATATTTTGCCAAGAGCATAGTGGATTTCACCCCAATAAAAAGTGTTTTTTCCGAGGAATATCTCGAAAATATTTATAATCAGAAAAATTAGCAAAAGCTTGGAACCTTACAGGGGCTGGTGCTTTCGGATAATCTAAATGAAAATATCAAGAGAAGAGGTTGAGCATGTGGCCCACCTGGCACGGCTTCATTTAAGTGATGCGGAGTTGCAGAAGATGACGGCACAACTTGATACCATTCTTTCGTATGTGCAAAAGCTCGAAGAGCTTGATACTGTGAGCCTTCCTCCTACAACCCACGCTTTTTCCGTGTGTAATGCCTTCCGTGAAGATGAGGTGCAGGAGTCGCTGTCACAACAGGAGTCACTTGCCTGCTCACCTCAGCATACCGAGGAAATGTTTCAGGTGCCTCGGATCATTTGATCAAGACAGACTGCTTCCCCCCTGTACTCTTTGAAACCGGAGTAGAGGTTTGGTTGTAATTATTTGAGGAACACATGGATTTGTATGAATTGACCATTGCTGGGGCAATGGAGAAAATGCGGGCGGGCGAGATATCTTCCGTGGAACTGACCCAAAGCTGCCTTGATCGCATTGAGCAGGTAGAAGGAAGCGTCAGGGCGTTTATCACCCTAGACCAGGAAGGGGCTCTGGAGCGGGCCCAGGTGGCGGATGCCATGCGACGTTCTGGCCGGGATGGTCTTCTTTGCGGCATTCCCCTCACCGTAAAGGATCTCTTGTGTACCAAGGGGATGAGGACGACCTGTGGTTCAAAGATCCTGGAAAATTTTATCCCCCCCTATGATGCCACGGTGGTTGAACGACTTAAGGCCCAGGGAGGAGTACTACTGGGTAAGGTGGCCATGGATGAGTTTGCTATGGGATCGACATCTGAAAGTTGTGCCTTCAAAATTCCCCAGAATCCTTGGAAAATGGGTTATGTTGCCGGTGGCTCATCAGGTGGATCGGCCGCTGCAGTCGCAGCCGGTGAGTGTCTTGCCTCTCTTGGCTCCGACACCGGGGGCTCGATCCGCCAACCCGCTTCTCTCTGTGGCATTGTTGGTCTCAAACCGACGTATGGTAGAGTTTCCCGCTATGGTCTGGTGGCCTTTGCTTCGTCCCTTGATCAAGTTGGACCACTCTGCCGGGATGTCAGGGATTGTGCCTTGATGCTGAATGTGATCGGTGGTTATGACCCTAGGGATTCCACCTCGGTCCACAGGGAAATGCCTGATTATTCTTCTGCGCTTGTCGAGGATGTCCGGGGGTTACGGGTTGGTATCCCCAAAGAATACTTTGTTGAAGGGCTTGATCCCGAGGTTGAGGGCGTGGTGAGAAAGGGCATTAATGTGCTGCGGGAGGCGGGGGCTGAAATTGTCGACGTCTCTCTCCCTCACACAGACTACTGCGTTGCCGTTTATTATCTGATTGCCCCAGCGGAGGCAAGTTCAAACCTCGCTCGCTATGACGGGGTGCATTACGGGATCCGCGACATGAATGCCGATTCGCTTATAGCTATGTACAAAGACACCCGTTCTGTTGGCTTCGGCGCCGAGGTGAAGCGCCGTATCCTCATCGGCACGTATGCCCTATCTTCCGGTTACTATGATGCCTATTACAAAAAGGCCTCCCAGGTCCGTACCATGATACTTCAGGACTTTCAAAAGGCTTATGAAAAGTGTGACGTGCTGATATCTCCGGTCACTCCGACTCCGGCTTGGAAAATGGGAGAGAACATTGATGATCCACTCGCCGTCTATCTTTCAGATATTCTAACAATATCAGCAAATCTTGCCGGAATTCCCGGTATGTCTGTTCCTGGTGGTTTCAGTCGAGATGGACTTCCTATCGGTATTCAGCTTCAGGGCCCCCATTTTCGTGAAGACACCCTACTCAGAGTGGCATATACCCTGGAAAGGGGCATTGGGGTTGCGGGATGTGCAAAGGTTTGCTGAGCCCCAGAGTTCTGTTGGATAACCAAACATACTGTTTTCAAGAAGGGGAAGATGTTTGAAACTGCACATCCCAGATAATATTGTGGCCGTAAAGCCCTATCCGCCAGGAAAGACTCAGGCGGAACTTGAGCGCGAATACGGCATCACCGGCTCCATCAAACTAGCCTCCAATGAGAATGCCTGGGGGCCATCTCCCAAAGTGGTCAGGGCACTACGTTCAGCCTTGACCGCTATCCATCGTTATCCAGACAGCTCCAGTCATGAATTGGTCCATGGTCTAGCCGCCAAGCTTGGATTTGATGTGGACGAAATCGTCCTCGGGAACGGTTCCAACGAGGTAATTGAATTCCTCGTCAAAGCCTTTGTCCGTGAAGGCGATGAGGTTATCAGCAGTCACCCCTCGTTTTTGATGTACCAGAAATTCGTACAGGTTCATGGTGGAGAAAACTACATCGTCCCCTTGAAGGACATGTGTCATGACCTTAAGGTCATACAGGAGATGATCTCAGAGAAAACCCGACTCGTTTTTCTCGACAACCCGAATAATCCAACCGGCACATCTTTGAAGCCGTTAGATTTGTACACTTTTTTTAGTAAGGTCCCCGAGTCGGTGATTATTGTCCTGGATGAGGCTTATGTGGATTTCATGGATAATGATAAACAGCTTGATATCTTCTCGCTTATCCGTAACACCAAGGGACGCTGTCCCATTGTTTCGTTACGGACGTTTTCCAAAGTCTATGGCTTGCCGGGATTGCGTATTGGCTATGGATTAATGTCCAGAGAGATTGCCGGGTGCCTGAATAAGGTGCGCCAGCCATTCAATATTAATCACATGGCCCAGGTCGGGGCACTCGCCGCTCTCGAAGACAATGAATATTATCAATATATTGTTGATGTTACACGGCAGGGCCGGGCGTATCTTCACGCTGAAGTCGAGAGCTTAGGCTGTACGGTATATCCAAGCCAGGCCAATTTTTTACTCATCAAGGTGCGGGGTGTTGGTCAGGTACTCTACGAGGCCTTGTTGCACAGAGGAGTTATCGTCCGACCAATGGGAGCTTACGGTTTTTCCGACTGTATTCGTGTCACTGTGGGAACAGAGGAGGAGAACGCACGATTTTTGGAGGAGTTTTCCGGGTGCCTGAAGGATTTGAGTTATGTCTGAAAAACAGAATGTGATTACCATCGATGGCCCTTCAGGGGTCGGCAAATCGACTATCAGTCGGAAAATTGCTGACTCTCTGGGTTTCACCTATTTGGATACGGGGGCAATGTATCGGGCTGTAGGGCTTTATCTTGGGCGGCATAACGTTGATATTGCCGATGAAAAGGCGGTTTATGCGGCCCTGGCGGCAATCCGGATTGAACTGTTTACCATCGGGACTGGTTTTGGTGATGTGGGGGTTCTGCTCAATGGCGAGGATGTGAGTCAGGAAATTAGGAGCCCGGAGGCAGCCATGGTAGCCTCCCAGGTTTCGGCAATCCCAGCAGTACGGGAAAAGCTTACCCGTTTGCAGAGGACAATCGGAGAGCAGGGGGGGGTGGTCGCCGAAGGTAGAGATACCGGCACTGTGGTTTTTCCTTTGGCAAAGCACAAGTTCTTCCTTGATGCCAGGCCAGAGGAGCGGGCGCGACGCCGAGTTTTACAGTTACAGGCCAGAGGGGAGGTTGTCGATGAAAAGCAGATACTCGCCATGACTATCGAGCGTGACAAGAATGACAGAGAGCGGGCAATTGCTCCTCTAAAGCAGGCTGGTGATGCCCTGGCGATTGATACGACAACAAGAGATATTGAAGAAGTCAGCCGGCTAGTTCTTGAGGCTGTAAAAGGAAAACAAGCTAAGGTGTGAACAGCGTTCCATCAGTAGACCGGCCAATATTAAAACCGGCCTACTGGTAGTGTGTAGCCTTTTATTTCATTATGAAGTCGTCTCTTCTGTTATTGCCAAAGGAGTCTTCATCCTGTCCTGTAAAGAGGGGACGTTCTTCACCGTAACTGATAGTCTGTATCCTAGCCGCGTCTATCCCAAGATCGACAAGATACTGTTTGGCGGCGAGGGCTCTTCTCTCACCGAGAGCGAGGTTGTACTCGTTGGTTCCACGTTCATCGGAATTACCTTCGATGACAATGGCTGCCCCCGGGGTCTTCTGCATTTGCTCACCATTTTTCACCAGTACTTCGGTCATATCTGACCGTACTCCGGCTTGATCGAAATCGAAATAGATCGGAAACAGGTTTTCAGAGCATCGACCATGCATTTTTTTGTACTCATCAGAGTCTGAACCGGCATTGGAGAGGCCGTTGGATGCCGCATCATCGAGGGTGCCTTCGGCTGCGATATTGTTTTCGTCATAGCCACTGGCTCCAGATGCGTTGCCGCCACTGCCGCCAGCCATGCTATCGGGTGGGATAACGGCTTTTTTACTGCAGCTAGTAGCGATAAATGCAAGTGAGCCCATCAGGGTGATGAGCATGGCGGTCTTGCATAGAGTTTTCTTCATAATTTCTCCTGTTCCGGTATAGTTCAACTGTTAAAGCGAAAACAACGCAAAGGTCATTGCATGAATTTGTTCAGTTTACCACAAGAGATATATTCTATCCCTATTCATCGCGAGGTCAAGAAAATTTGTCAAGGGGGAAAGGAAAAATGCATGTCTCTTGTTTTCAAGGACGATATTCCATAGCCCTAAAGGGAGAGACATGCGTCAGGGAATAGTAATTTCTTTAATAATCATAAATTTAGGTTGACTTCCGGTTCCTGGCGGGACAGTTTTTGGTATATATAGTCTCGAAAAAGTGGGCTTGATGAATAACACTGTGAAATGGTATCAGAGATGGTGAGTGCTCAACAGTACAAATTGGTGGCAAGTTGTGCGGCCGGACTTGAAAGCCTGGTTGCGAGGGAGGTGGGGTCTTTTGCAGGTCAGGATATAACCACGGCAAAAGGGGTGGTCGGCTGGCTTGGAACACTTGAGAGCGGCTACAGGGCCTGCCTTTGGTCACGATTTTCCTCCAGAATCTTTCTGCAGGTTGATCACTTCGAGGTGGCAAACGAGGAGGCACTTTACTCAGGTTGCAAATTAATTGCCTGGGAGGAGCATCTGGGGTTGGGTACAACCTTTGCTGTTGACTGCACCCTTTCGGGCGAATCGGCCCTCACTCATAGCCGCTTTGCCGCCCTGCGATTGAAAGACGCCCTTGTTGATTCATTCAGGGAACGCACAGGAGAGCGCCCTTCGGTTGATGCAGATCGCCCTGATATCCGAATCCATCTGCACATTGAAGGGAGTTTGGCAACTGTTTCGCTTGACCTTTCAGGGGAGAGCTTACACCGCAGAGGCTATCGAGTTACCGGGTGTGTCGCTCCCCTCAAGGAGACTCTTGCTGCTGCCATTGTCGCCCTGAGCGGCTGGCTTGATGACGATACACCGCCCACCCTGCTTGATCCAATGTGTGGAACCGGCACCTTGCTGATAGAGGCCGCTCTGATGTTTGGCGATTCAGCACCCGGTTTGTCCCGGAGTTCTTTCGGTTTTATGGGCTGGAGGCAGCACGATGCCCGGCTTTGGGAGCGTCTGGTGGAAGAGGCCGTTGCCCGGGAAGAGGTAGGCTTGTCCCGGAAATGGCCTGTTTTTCTCGGTTATGATGCGGATCCTCGGGTGGTAGCTGCCGCCAGAAAGAATATCGAGAAGGCTGGTCTAGAAGATTTTATCAGAGTGAAACAGGCAGAACTGGCTCGACTACAGCCACCATCCCATACCGGCCTGCTGCTCTCCAATCTTCCCTATGGGGAGCGCCTTTCAGAAACCGAAGAGGTGAGCTATCTCTATCGAGCCTTTGGCCGGATCGTGCGGGAGAGATTTGGCGGATGGAAAATCGGGGTATTTATTTCGAACCCGGACCTAATCGACAGTTTTGCCCTTTCCTGGACCGAAAAATTCCGGCTCTACAATGGCGCGCTTCCTTGTCGGTTATTACTCGGATCGGCCCCGGATGCTCCTGATCAGCCCTTTAGGTGGCCGATGAAGAGCTGTTCTGGTGAAAGTGAGTTTGCCAATCGCCTTGGCAAAAACATGAAGAAATTCCTGAAGTGGTCGGACAAAGAAGGAATCACCTGTTTCAGGGTCTATGACCGTGATCTGCCTGAATTCAATATCAGCATTGACCTGTACGGGAAATGGGTCCATGTTCAGGAATATGCCCCGCCAAAAACCATCGAGCCTGAACTGGCAAGTGCCAGATTTACTCTTGCTCTACATGATATACGCGAAGTACTCGGGGTGAAACGGGACAGGATATTCATTAAGACCCGGCAGCGACAGAAGGGTAGTGAGCAGTATCAGCAAAAGGACAGCCGCAAAAAAATGTATGAGGTTCGGGAAGGGGAGTGCAGTTTCCTCGTGAATTTTACAGATTATCTTGATACCGGTCTGTTTCTCGATAACAGGCCCATCAGATTGCGTATAGCCAGGGAAGCCTTGGGTAAGAAGTTCCTCAATCTCTTTGGCTATTCAGGAACGGCCAGCGTGCATGCTGCCATGGGCGGGGCCCAGACCACGACAACCGTGGACCTGTCGGCCAACTATTTGAACTGGACCCGGCTGAATCTTGCTCTCAATGGTTTTTCGGAAACGGCTCATGGCATTGTCAAGGCTGACTGCCTGCAGTGGCTTGAGGAGAATCAGGCACAATATGATCTCATCTTTGTCGACCCGCCGACGTTTTCCAACACTAAAAAAGAAAAACGTGTGTTTGACGTCCAGCGTGACCATGTCCATCTCATCAAGTTGGCAATGGAACACCTTGAGCCTGGAGGGCAACTCATTTTTTCCACTAATTTTAGAATGTTTTCGTTGGATAATACTGTACAGGATTTCTTTGATATAAAAGATATTACAAGAGAATCAATCCCTTTTGATTTCTCTAGAAACCAAAGAATACATCAATGTTGGGAATTACGGAAATGATGTATCGCATCATTTTGATATACGAAAGGCAGGGTATGCAGACCCGTTTTAATCTTTAAGAAGTATTCCTATTAATTTTTCAAGAAACGGAGATCGTGCTATCATATAAACAAACGGGGATTGGCAATATGTTTTACGCTTTCTCCGGTGATCTCTATATCCCTGACTGTTGTTGAAGCCTGGTATCCCGCTGATAGTGCGTTTGTCAGGATTATGTACTAAGGGAGTAACTATGAAGACCTTAATTGTTGAAGATGATTTTCTTTCTCGTTCGCTACTTTCTACTCTGTTGTCCGAATATGGCATTTGCCATGTTGCAGTAAATGGCCGGGAGGCCTTGAATGCCGTGGAAAGGGGGTTTGTGGAGAATGATCCCTATGACCTGATATGTCTTGATATCATGATGCCTATCATGGATGGGCAACAGGCTCTGCAGGAAATACGTAAGTTGGAAGAGCAGCATGGCATTATGGGACTCGATACAACAAAGGTTATCATGGTCACGGCAGCCGATGATTCGAAAAATATCATGAAGGCCTTTCGCCAGGGGCAATGTGAGGCCTACCTCACCAAACCTCTGGACAGGGAAAAACTGATGACCCATATTAAAGATCTTGGTTTGATAGAATAAGTTATCAGTGAGGCCTCATGCTATGACCGGCAGGATTTGGCATGAATTGAGAAAATGTCAGAAAGTCTAAGATGGTTTTGTCCTTCCACTTCAGAGTTGGATACTAAAAGAGCATGAGTCTCAATGACACAATGACGCCGTGGTACGTAATGTTTGAGCAACCACCTCCGCCACCCCTTGATCTTGAAACCCTTCGCAACCATTTCAGGAATGTCTATAAGCTGAAAGATGAGCAGGTTGAGTTTATGATCAGAAGTGCTTCCCAGTCGCTTCAGACAGCTCTTGCCTCTGCCGAACAGGCTTTAGCAAGTGACAACCTCTGTGCCGCTCTGTCCCCGGTTGCTCATAGTTTTAAGGGGCTTTTTCTCAATATGGGAGAGAGTGAATGGGCTTCCCTTGCCAGAGCTATGGAGCAGGCAACAAAAGCCGGCCAATTGCATGAATATGCGGCAGTGGTGCAGAAAATACGGCAAGGGGTTTCCATCGTGATTTGAGACTGCAAGTAGAGCTGAACTGCTGCAGTATTCTGAGCAGGAAGAGGTTTGATCTTGGACCTTCGATGAGGCACAAAATCAGCAGTCTTTCCGTAGTGTTGGAGACTACTGATTTCTATTCTGAGAGAGACCGACAAACGCAGGGCTGGATTGAGAAATGGAAGACGGATCTCCTTTTCGTGAGGCGCATCGAAAGCTGCTTCTCAAAAGGCCGCTCAACAACACACTGGTTGTCTAAGTCAATGTTTGTTCTGTACCTTTTTTTTTATTCTGGTAAGTTGTTGCAATGGAGCATTGTCGGGATGTCACCATTTGCAGGTGATGGACGAAGGGGAACCTCATAGACAATTGGAGATGGAGGGTGTTCGCGTGTCAGAGACAAAAAAACATCAGCAACAGATTGAAGCTCTGCATGAGCAGATGAGCACGCAGAAAAAAGCCAATGCCTTCCTCAGAGAGCAGGTTAAAAAATCGATTCTTACCGGAGAAAAACCTGGTTCGGTAGTGGAAAACGTACTGATTGACGATGAGGTGAAACGAAGAACCCGGGAGTTGCAGGCGGCCCTGGAGCAGGCTGAAAGTACTAATCGGCTCAAAGGGGAGTTTTTAGAAAACATGAGCCACGAGA
>JAUYSF010000358.1 GCA_030696435.1 Desulfoprunum sp.
ATACGCTCCTCGTGGGGTTTTGCAGCTCCGGGAACCTGTATTTTTTTTAACTCCGGACCACTATTGAGCAGGGTTTCCATCTGTCTCTGAGGAAGCCCAAGTTTTTCACTGAAATGGGCTATAATCACGGAGCGTTGCAAAGGTGTGGCAGCAGCTTCCACCAGGGGTTTGAGCTCTTCAACTATCTTGCTCTTGCCATCGAGGGTCAGCCCGTGTTCACGTATCAGCTGAGCCAGGACGAATTCGGGCAGAGATTCGGCCTGGTCGAAGAGCTTCTGCAATGCCCCGAGTCCCTCCTGCCGGACAAAGGTATCAGGGTCGTGCCCGGCAGGCAGAAGGGCCACCCGACCGGTCATCTGTTCTGCCAGGAAATGAGGCACGGCCCGTACCGCCGCCTTTGTCCCCGCGACATCTCCGTCAAAGAGCAGGATCGCCTCAGGCACAAAACGTTTGAGCAGACGCAGCTGCTCACGGGTCAAGGCCGTTCCCAGAGGGGCCACGACGTTGCCGCAGCCTTTTTCCACCAGCGAGATAAGATCAAAATTTCCTTCAACGAGCACGGCCCGCCGCAACTGCCTGAGACTGTCTTTCTGCTGATAGAGCCCGAGCAGCGATCGTCCTTTGTTGAAAATGGGGCTCTCCGGTGAATTCATATATTTGGGCTGACCATCTCCGAGGATTCGCCCGCCAAAACCTATGATCTGACCGGCAACGTCAAAGATCGGAAAGAGAATCCGATCACGAAAACGGTCATAGGTTCCCCCCTTGCCTTCTTTTCTGACGAGTAATCCCAGTTCTTCAGCAAGCTGTTTTTCTTCAGTGTTGAACTGCCGACCGAGAAAATCCCAGCCGGACGTCTCTGTTGACGGTGCATAGCCCAGCTGAAATCTTTCCTGGATTTGGTCACTGACACCTCGTTTGACCAGATATTCTCTGGCGGTTGCTGCTCCCGGCGCCTCCAACAGAAAACTGCGGTACAGATCAGCGGCCTTCCTGTTCACCGCGTACAGGCTCTTATATTTTTTAGCCCGCTCTTCATCCTCCCCGGACCGCGTATTTTCCGGCAGAATAATCTGATATCGCCGTGCCAGCTCTTTCAGGGCCGAGGGAAAATCAAGATTGTAATACTTCATCATGAAACTGAAGACATCACCTGACTCCCCACAGCCGAAACAATGAAAAAACTGCTGGTCCGATTGCACGGTGAAGGATGGTGTTTTTTCACCGTGGAAGGGGCAGAGCCCGAGATATCGGGCACCGCTTTTTTTCAGAGTGAGACATTCGCCAATTATCTTGACAATATCCGCTTGTTCTTTGACCTTCGCCGCAACATCCTCTCGTGATTCTTGATATCTCATCTCTCTTCCGTAAAATGATAGGTGAATCTCAGTGACTAAGTTACTATAATACTTCTTTGTCGAGCAGCCTTACGAAAGGTCGGCGAACTGTTGTTTTTTTGCAAACACCCCCCTTTTCAGCCCTGAATCCCATGGAAGACTTAACAAAAATACTGTCGTTCGAGGTGAAAAAAGAGATAGCCGAGCGCTATTTCGGGTTTCGCAAACGCATTGAGGACGACAAGGGCCTTTACGAGCAGCGACTCACCACATCCTCTCTTGAACTGGAAAACAAAATCGGCTTCGATCTGATCCGCATCTACATCCTCCTGCACAGCGAGGACTTAATCCACCGTTTCACCAAACTTGCCGGACTTCCTCAGGAATTCTTTTATGATCCATATTTCGTCCAGTCGCCCACTATCCGCAAGCGGGCCTTCAGTGGCAAAACGCTCCGAGGGTGGACCAAGCGTGGCCGGTTTCGCCATATGTTCTATGATACCTACACCTCTCTGGTCCTCCTGGTGAACGACTATTGCAAGGCCCTCTCCGAGCTTACCGAGGAGCAGGAAACCATCCGAGAACAGATCAATCTCTTTTATCGAAAAAACGATATCGACAGTATTATGAGTTTCATCCGCCGGATCGACACCCCCGATCCAGCGAGCAGCCAACTCATGAATTCCGGTCGTGGCGGGGATCCGCAGCATGGTCTGGATGAGAAGATGCGACTCCATCCCCCTCTTCCAGCCTGTGACCTCATGCCGACGATATCCCCCCTTCCTCCCTTTGAGGAAATACAGCCCCAGCTCAAACAGCTAATTGATGAAGCATTTGAAATACCAAGAGATTTCGATCTCAAGACAGAGGTCAAGGCAAGCCGCTGACCGCCGGAGGACACTCCTTGATCCTTGAGTGAGTTCTTCCATTTTTTCTGTAATGTCTACCTGCAGTGATCAAGAACTAATCGGCGAATTTCACAAGAAATTGTCACCATCCACATTCGATTTGCTTTTTGCCTCTCAAAAAATATATACTAATGAAAAGATATTTCCACTGCAGCACGTTGCCCGGCTACCTCTCCCCCGATGACAACACCTGCGTTTACTGTAAGAAAAGATGGCTATGAAACTCCTCCTGATGGGCGCAAGCCTTCCCCAGACTGTCGAATTCGAAAGGCTGCTGGAGGGCAAGCAGATTGAGCTTTTCCGGGCAGACCTACCGGGGACACCCTGGCCATCCACCCTCTTTCCCCAGCTCTCTCTCATCGTTGTCTCAGAAAACCGGAGCGATCTTTCTGAACTGCTCAGCAGCGACGAAATCCCGAAGTATCTGCCGATTCTGATTATCGGCACAGCCGCATCCCCACTCGACGAGATTCTCAAGCAGAGAACGTTCAGGATCATTGATTACCTCAGAGAGCCGTTCTCCGCCGAATACTTCCTCTTCAAGCTGCAGATGCTTGAGCACCTGCGCAATCTGGGTGAGGAGCATTACCGCAATATCAAGACACACAACGATTTTCTTGACAGACTTTCAACCCGGGATGGCCTTACCGGACTCTACAATCGGCGGCAATTGACCAAGATACTCCATGATGAGCTGATCAAGGCCCAGGAAAATGGCGGGGACTTATCACTTTTGATATTGGATATCGATTACTTCAACGAGCTCAATAAAACAGCAGGACACAGTTTCGGTGATTCCGTACTGAATGAAATGTCCGCCCGACTAACTAAAGCCACCCGACAAGAAGACATCTGTTTTCGTTTCTCCGGGGAAGACTTTGTCATTCTCATGCCCGGAGCAGATATCGACCAGGCCCACAAAACTGCAGAAAAGCTTCGCCTTGCCTGCGCCTCCAAACTCTTCAGCAACGGCCAAGTAAAAAAGCATATCACGGTCTCTATCGGCCTTGCTTCCTATTGCAGACACCATCCAGAAAGCCAGGATGAGCTAATCACGATGGCGGAAACCGCCCTCTATATGGCCAAAGCCGAGGGTAGAAACCGGTGTAATATCTTCTCTCCACTTGAAGCCAACCGCTACTCTGCCGAAAAAAATCTCGCCTCTCTCAAGGTGACAATCGCCCGGATTCTTGACAAAACTCGCAATTCCGCTATCTCCTCGCTCCAACTCCTGGCCAAGGATCTGGCCGGAGCCGAGCATCGGGATCATATCCAGAATGTCTCCCATTACATCAACCTGCTGGGAGACCGGCTCGGCCTGCCCATCAGTCTTATTAAGACATTTCAGAATGCCATAACCCTGAATACCAGTATCCGTTTTCTCCTCCACAACGACATCATCAGCAAGGAAAAGAAATTTTCCCGTGATGATCGCAAGAAAATGGACGAATTCCCCTATAAACTTGCCGAAATAACCGAGGTCTTCGACTATTTTTCCAATGAACGGGCCATCCTGCTTTATCACGGCGAACACTATGACGGCAGCGGCTTCCCGGAAGGCCTCAAGGGTGAAGAAATACCGCTTGGTGCCAGAATTTTCAACATCGTCGACTCTCTGGCGGCCATGAACTCAGATCGGCCGTTTCGCCGAAGGCTCAAACCGAAGGCCATCATAGAAGAATTGAACAACCAGGCCGGAAAACAGTTCGACCCCTTTCTCGTGCTCAAGATATTCGATATCATCCAGGAAAATAACCTGCTCGACCTCGACAAGAGTTTTATGGACAGCATGCGTGCCGAGCTGCTCAACAATAATCCCGAAATTGACCTATGACACAAGCCCATTTCACTGCCCTGCTCAAGCAGATCGACTCATTCCCGGCCCTGCCGATGACGGTGAACAAGGTCATGGCGGTTACCGGGAACCCCGAGAGTTCGGCGCAGGATCTCATGAAGGCCATCCTTCCCGATCAATCGATGTGCGCCGCCATACTGAAAATAGCCAATTCCGCCTTTTTTGGACTACCGGGTGAGGTCAGCACCATCGAAAAGGCCGTGGTCGTCCTTGGTTTTGACGAGATCCGCAACGTCGTGATCGGCAAAGCAGTCTTTGCATCTTTCCAGGCACTTAACAGGAACAACAGACAGAATATCCAGATCTTCTGGGAACACTCCTTCACCTGTGGGCTTGCTGCCAAGATTCTTGCAGAACACCTGGGCTACTCGCCGAGCGAATTCTTCATTGCCGGGCTTATCCACGATATCGGTAAACTGGCAATGTTGATGGCCTTTCCCCATGACTATTCGCCCCTTCTCGAATTATCAGAGCCGAACCAGTTTCGCAGCATCATCAAGGAGAATGAAATCTTCTCCGTAAGCCATGACGAAATAGGCAAGCGGCTGTTGCGACGCTGGCTTTTCCCCGAGCCTCTCATTATGGCCATCGGCTATCACCACAGCCCGCAGCTCGCCCCTGTTCACAAGGTATTCCCCCTCATCGTCCAGATGGCGGATATCCTCTCGCTTATCTACTGCAACCCCGAGAAATTGATCGCCGATGATGTTATTGCCATCTTCAAAGATTTCCTCCCCGAAAATCTGCAGATGTGGAAAGACAATAATCTGCCATGGGAACTGGAAAAAATCGGCCTCTGGTATGATGAACTCATCGAGAGCCGCCAGAGAGACGGCTCGGTCCTTGATATCTTTACCTCTACATGAAGATCGTCAGTATCAAGCGCACCATCAGGAGCACCAAGCGATTGGCCGAGATCATCAAGGTCCTCTCTGCTTATGGATTTCGTCAGGTACTCATTGACTCGGGGATTCAGCGACTCCAGGACCTGGTCAAAGAGGAAGAGGGCCCCGAGAACGGCGGGGCAACCGCCCATATACCCAGACCCGTGCGCTTCAGAAGGGTTCTCGAAGAACTCGGTCCGACCTTTATCAAGTGCGGCCAGATTCTGTCGACCCGGCCCGACCTGATTCCGCCGGAGTGGGCCGAAGAGCTGAAAAAACTCCAGGACCGCTGTACCGAAGTCCCGTTCAGTGATATCTATGAAGTCCTGAGCCTGGAATTTCCCGGCCGACTGGATCTGCTTTTCTCCTCCATCGACGAGACACCGCTGGCCGCCGCTTCCATGGCCCAGGTGCACCGGGCCACTCTCAAGGACGGCCAACAAGTGGTTATCAAGGTTCTGCGACCGGACAGCAGACAGCTAGTGGAAGAGGACATGGCCCTGCTCGAGAGCCTCTCACAGCTGGTCGAACAATACTTTTCTAATCTCGGTTACAGCCCGGTCTCTGTCGCCAAGGAATTTTCCAGAGAACTTTCAAAAGAAATCAATCTCATATATGAAGGGCAATCGACAGACCGGCTTAGGCGATACTTTGAAAAGGATCCCGACATCCACTTCCCCAAGGTATACTGGTCGGCCACGACCCGCAGCGTCCTTACCCTGGAGGAAATCCATGGCCGGCTTCTGTCAACCCTCTCCCCAGACAGCCTCAGCCCTGTCGAGCGCCGGGCAATTGTAGCCAAAGGTACCGACGCCGTCTTCAAACAATGTCTGCGTTTCGGTTTTTTCCACGCCGACCCGCATCCCGGCAATATTTTTCTCCAGCCGGACGGCTCGTTGTGTTTCATCGATTGTGGTATGACAGGCCAACTCGACCGAAAGACCACGGAACAGCTGATCGATCTGGTGGCCGGCATCATCAAGGGAGATATCGAAAAACTCTGCCGGGTGGTCATCGAATTGACGGATACCGATCCATCCCGGACCGACAGCAGGGACTTCCGCGCCGACCTGCAGCACCTCATCAGTCATTTTCAGAACTCGGATCTCCAACACCTTGATATCAGCACCCTGCTCTCGGAATTCTTCAGCATGCTCCAGCGTTATCAGATCCAGTGTCCCGGCGATCTGCTGCTTCTGACCAAGGCCCTTACCACCATTGAAGGAGTCGCAGCCCATTTTGATCCCACCTTTGATGTCCTGGCCCATGTTGAGCCGCAGATCCATGAGATCGTCACGAATAGGTATGGTATCCATGCCCTCAAGGACCGGATGCAGAAGACCATGGCCGGATATCTCGAATTGCTGGAAGATATCCCCGGAGATATCCAGCGTTTCCTTGATTATGTGCGGCACAGCCGCTTTACCCTGAATCTTGAACTCAAACGGATAGAACATCTGGCTGAAAAGATTGAGCTCTCAAGCCGGATCATGGGGATGGCAATGATTATCGCCGCTCTGATTGTCGGATCGTCCATTCTCATCCTTGCTGATCGGATCACCCATCAGCAAGGATTTCTCGGCACCATGGGCCTGTTTGGCCTGGGGCTCGCTGGTATGAATGCTGTGGGCTTCGTCGTCTCCTTTCTCCTGCCGAAAAAACACGAATGACCTTATCCCGGAGAAAACAGCAGATGCCCTTTCAACATGTCAGGCTGTCTCTTTCTGCTCCTCTATAAATTTCTGCACTGCCGGACTGAGCCTCAGACTACGGGCCAGCTCATCAAGCCAGTTGCGTTCAGCCTCGGTATCAATAGCAATGGCCGCCACCGCCAGCATATACATGGCCTTAGTCGTGGAGGGGTTGCTGACCCCTGCAGTCAATGTGGCAATATCTTTAGGATGATGGAGTTCTTCGAGCATGAACATCTTTTCTTCCTGTGAGAGCTCGACATCACGCAGTTTATCTAGAATTGCCTTCTCTTCCTGCTCATCTAGCGTACCATCGGCACTGGCCGCGGCAATCATAACCTGGATCATTCGGCGGGCCAGATCTTCGCTGCTCAGATCATCCGGAGTAATGGCCAAAGCGACCTGCATTACCTGTGCAGCACCTGTTCCTGACGTAGGAGGGAGCGCAGGAGGCATAACGGGGGCGGTGCTGCCCATCACCTGTGATCCTGGAGGTGGAGGAGGCATGGCCGTCCCTGCTGCATAGCCCGGGTCAACACCTTGAGCCGTTTTCTTGTCCTTAAGGATTTCGTAAGCCCCGACAGCAAGCCCGATGGCCGTCATCAGGCCGGCCCCGGAGGTCAATCCTCCCATCAGGGTATTTTTGCCCTTTCCCCCTCCCTGACCAAGAACCCCACCAATGACCTGACCCAACAATTTCTCTGCGTTGAACATATCGTTTTCTTCCCACGTAAGGGTTTACAGTTCAGCCACTCAACCGTGACTGCCCAAAAGTCATAAATCGTGGCCACATTGCCATGGCCAACTGTTCATTTCGCTCTGTACGATCCGGCTTCGCTACTAGAAT